>CALMOL010000534.1 GCA_937871685.1 uncultured Verrucomicrobiota bacterium | reverse complement strand
AAGGCAGACGAGGGTGGCGGGGTGAAGAACTACGGCGGCCTCATCAAGCCGCTCCCAGGCGAGGGCCGATGCGATAAGTCCGGTCGAAAACGCTCTGGCCGTTTTTCCGGCGACGTCGCCGTCAGCTCCGGGACAGGTCGTCGATCCGGGCGTCGGCGACGATCTCGGCGGGCTTGGAGCCGAGCAGCCGGACGATCGCGCCGCGCAGCCGCTCCCACACCTGCGCCTCGTCGGGCGAGTCGCCTTGCGCTCGCAACGCGGCGAGCACCAGGCCGTGGACATCGCCGACGGTGACCAGGGTGTCGGCGTCCTCGTCGGAGACGACAAGGTCGAACTCCTCCTCGGCGGCCTGGATCGTTTCAATCGTGTTGAGTTCCATGGGCGCAATATTTCGTGCGGGGGGTTCGGATCAATGCTGGAGAAGCTCGACGCGATGCCCGTCGGGGTCGGCAACGACGGCGCGGCGGCCCCAGGGGGAGTCTTTATGCGGTGAGATGATGGCCCCGGGATATTCGTCGAGCGCGGCGAGGGCGGCATCCAGCGAGGGAACGCTGAAACCGATGCGGGTGCCGAGGGTCGATGGGCCGTCGGGGGAAAGCGGATAGAGTTCGAAGACGCCGCTTCCGAGCTCGGCGGCGAAATGCTCCGGTCCGCAGCCGTGCTGGTGCCGGGTGAATTGCAGCCCGAGCCGGGAGTAGAATTCCGCGGCCCGGGCGATGTCGGGAGAACGCAGGACAACCAAGTTGAGCGCGACGGGATTCATGGGACACGCGAGAAGCGCCTGCTCATGGCGCCGGAAGCGGCTCGCCGGGGTGGGCGTCGAGGACCGTCACATTCCAGCCCGCGTGACCGCGCAGAGGCAGAAAGTCCTTGTCCATCGTGAGGAGATGGGCGCCCGCCACCTTTGCCGCCGCGCCGATCCAAAGATCGTTCTTCCCGTGGAAGAGCGGCCAATTGGAGGCGTGCGCCAGCGTCGAAAGGTCGGCGTAGGCCTCCATGATTCGACGGTCCGAAATCGGCACGACGACAACCTGCCGCTCGATCTCGGCGAGGCGGCGACGCTTCGGTTCTCCCCAGCCCAGTTGGCGGGAAAACGCGAGCATCTCGCCGATGGAAACCTCCCAGATCAAGGGCCGCAGCTCCGAGGCTTTCAGTTGGAATCGTTGCTCCGCCTTCTCGGCCTGAGGGCTACCGCGGGTCCAATGCAACAGCAGCGCCGTGTCGAGCAGGAACGGCTCGCGCATGGCTCAGCGCAGGGTCGCCAGGGCCGCCTCGAATTCCTCGTCGGTCTCTTCCGCCGGCAGGCTGCCGAAGAGCCGGGCGTAGGCGGACGACTCGTCGGGCCGCAGCCGGGCGGCTTGGCGAAAGTCTCGCTCGACCAATCCGGTGGGAAGCTGCCGGAAAAACTCGTCCTGCGCCTGAGCCGCCGCGATGGCGTCGGCATCCAGCCGCAGCAGCGAGCCGGAGGGCCGGAAGACGCCCTCGCCCTCGATCACCACGTCCTGGTTAAAAAGCCCGCGCAGCGAGTCGATCTCCACCGGGCCTTCCCAAAGGGCGGTGATGGCCTCCCCTGGCCGCAGGTGAACCTTCAGCAGGCCCTGGCTCGCGCCCATCACATCCAGTCGGCCCGTGATCCGAATCCGCCGCGATTGCGGCGTGCGCGCGGAAAGATCGCGAGCGGCGCTCGCCACCTGCGCGTCGAGCGCGGCTTCGTCCGGCAGCGTGGCGTCCACGAGCGCGATCCGCTCGATGCCCAGCTTCAGCATTCGGCTGCCAAAGGCGCCCAGCCGACGCAGCAGTGGGGGATCGAAGCGGTCGCTTTCCAAGCTGCCGGCGCGGACGTCGTGCAGCGCCGCCCCAAGAAGCTCGAACGCGGTTTGCTCGGGCTGCGGCCCGTCGTCCCACAGGCGTTGCTGCTGAAAATACCGGCTGGCGGCGGAGCCGAACGAAGGCACCTCGAACCGAAGCCGGGTGCCGTCGGGCCCGGCGGCGGAATGACCCAGGAACCGGACCTCCGCGGCTGCCTTGAGCGGCGCCGCGATCCGCCCGGGCGGGCGGGAGGAATGCAGGAAACCCATGCGCACCGAATCCTGGAGCCGGTCGCGCAGGTGCGTGAGCACCGGCCCGATCAGCTCCGGGCGCGGCTTGGCGCCGAGGCCGTGCGGGCCGCGCAGTTCAAAGGATCGCTCGATGAGTTTCACGACAAAGCTCCGGTTGAGAGATCGAAGTCATCCACGGTGCCTGCCCCACTGGTGACCGCAAGACCAGCCCCGTGGACTCGTCTCCTTGGGGGCACGGCCAACCCGCTTATAGCCGCAATGATCACACGCTTGGCTGGGGTGTCACTTTTCTCGAAGGCCTTGCGCCCGCGCCGCGCATTGTTCGTGGCGAATCCAGGGCGGATCAGTAGAATTCAGGGTGACCACCGACCTCTGCGCCCGCAACAACGTGGTCATCAGCGGAAGGGGGGCGCAGCCGATGCTTTTCGCCCACGGCTTTGGGTGCGACCAGAACATGTGGCGCTTCATCGCGCCGGCCTTCGAGGAGGACTATCGCACCATCCTTTTCGACTACGTGGGCTCCGGGAAGTCGGATTGGTCTGCCTATGATCGCCAGCGCTACGCCACGCTGGAGGGCTACGCGCGCGACGTGCGGGAGATTTGCGCGGAGCTGGACCTGCGCGACATCGTTTTCGTCGCCCACTCGGTGAGCTGCATGGTGGGCGTGCTGGCGGCGATCCAGGAGCCGGAGCGATTCGCCCGGCTCATCCTCATCGGACCCTCGCCGCGCTACATCAACGAGGGCGACTACCACGGCGGCTTCGAGCGGGCGGACATCGAGGGGCTGCTGGACATGATGGAGCGAAACTACCTCGGCTGGGCGAGCTTCCTCACGCCGGTGATCATGAAGAACCCCGACCGGCCGGAGCTGGCCGGGGAGCTGGAGGCGAGCTTTTGCTCGACGGATCCCGAGATCGCGCGCCGCTTCGCCGAGGCGACCTTCTTCGCGGACAATCGCGCCGATCTGCCCCGGGTCCGGGTGCCCTCGCTCGTGCTGCAATGCTCGGACGACGCGATCGCGCCGGTGGCGGTGGGCGAATACACGAGCCGTCACCTGCCCGAAAGCACGCTGCGGGTGCTGGAAGCCACCGGGCATTGCCCGCACCTGAGCCATCCAGAAGAGACGGTCCGCGCGATGAAGGAGTATCTGGCCACGCGCTCACCGGCAGGCGGCTGACCCTCCGCCGCATGGATCCCGCCCTCGACCGCTTGCCCTGCGGGTTCCTATCGTTTGCGGATGACGGTCGCATCGTGGCGGTGAACGCCTCGCTCTGCGCGATGCTCGGCCATGAGCGCGACGAGCTGCTGGCCGAGCGGCACGTGCAGACGCTCTTCTCCGCGGGCGGGCGCGTGTTTTACCAGACGCACCTCTTCCCGCTGCTGAAGCTGCAGGGGGAAGTGGAGGAGATTTATCTTTCGCTGCGATCCAAAGAAGGCGAGGAGGTGCCCTTCCTGCTCAACGGGCGGCGGCGCGAGAACGGGGGGCGCTTCGAGAGCGAGTGCGTGCTGGTGCGGATGCGGCAGCGCAGCCACTTCGAGACGGAGCTGCTCCACGCGAAGAAGGCGGCGCAAAAGGCCAGCCGGGCGAAGGACGAGTTCATGGCGGCGCTCTCGCACGAGCTGCGCACGCCGCTGACGCCGGTGCTGATGGTGGCCACCGTGATGGAGATGGATCCGACGCTGCCCGAGGAAGCTCGCGCCCAGGCCGCGGTCATCCGGCGCAACGCCGAGCTGGAAGCGCGCCTGATCGACGACCTGCTGGACCACACGCGCATCGCGAACGGCAAGCTCTCGCTCGTGCCCGCGCCGGTGGACCTCCACGCCCTGCTCTCGCACACCGCGGAGATCGTGAAGAGCGAGGGCACCGGCAAGCGCGTGGAGATTCGCTTCGAAAAGGAGGCCGCGGAGCATCACGTGGAAGGCGACGCGGCGCGGCTGCAGCAGGTGTTTTGGAACGTGATCAAGAACGCCGTGAAGTTCACCGCGTCGGGCGGCGAGGTGCGCGTCGTGACGAGCAACGACGGGGAGGGCCGCCTCGTGGTGCGGGTCACGGACACGGGCATCGGCATCGCGCCGGAGGCCTTGCCGCACATCTTCAACGCGTTCGAGCAGGGCGGCATCTCGACCCGCACCTTCGGCGGGCTGGGGCTGGGCCTGGCGATCTCGCGGGCGATCGTGAATCTGCATCACGGCACGATCCTCGCCGAGAGCGCGGGGCCAGGGCGCGGCGCCACGTTCTCGGTGGCGCTCAAGACTTTGCCCGTGCCGGCGGCGCCGGAAGCGCCGGTGGCGCCTCCGCCCATCATGGGACCGGCGGGGCTGCGGCTGCTCTTGGTAGAAGACCATGACTCGACGCGCGACGTGCTGGCGCGGATCCTCCGGCGGGCGGGCCACGAGGTGCTGGTCGCGGGCACCGGAGCCGAGGCGATCAAGTTGGCGCGTTCCGCCGGAAACTTCGACGCGATGATCTCCGACCTGGGCTTGCCGGACCAGAGCGGCCTCGACCTCATCAAGGCGATTCGCGCGCTGCAGCCGGCGATTCCCGCGATCGCCATGAGCGGCTACGGCTTTGAAGAGGACCTGCGCCGCGCGAAGGCCGCCGGGTTCACGGACTACCTGGTGAAACCCGTCTCGTTCAATCACCTGCGCGCGCTGCTGGACCAAGTCACGAGGGCTTGACCCGCCTTTGGCCTTGCGCGGCGGGCGAGCGTTGCCGAAAAGAAAAGCTCGCCTGCCACGCGTGCCCGGCCTGCCCGGACCGCGGAGCCACCCGCAAGCCCTTGGGCCGTGCACCGCCGTTTGGGAGGCCCGATGAGCCATGAGCAAACGCGTCGCCCAACCTCCGAAGGCAACTCCCGCCCTGCCGGCGGACTACGTGCCCTTGCTGGCGGACATCAAGGCGCGGGTGCAGGCGGCGCGGATCAAGGCCGGCTTGGCGGCGAACCGGGAGCTGCTGGCGCTGTATTGGGACATCGGGCGGCTGATCCTCGACCGCCAGAAGCGCGAGGGGTGGGGAGCAAAGGTGATCGACCGGCTATCGCAGGACTTGCAGCGGGAGTTTCCCGGGCAGCAAGGTTTCTCCAGGGTCAACCTGCTATTTATGCGAGCCTTTGCGGAGGCTTGGTTGGAAACACCAATTGTCTTACAGCCTGTTAGACAATTGCCTCAGCCCGAGGAAGGCGTGCCCGCCTCTTCTCGTGAAAAGTTCCCGCCGCCGGTAAAGGATTCGCTGCGGACGGCACCGCCCGAACCGATGGCGTCGCTGCCGTGGGGACACAATCTGTTGCTGTTGCACAAGCTGAAGAAGGCGGAGGATCGCCTCTGGTATGCCGCGAAGGCCGTGGAGCACGGCTGGTCGCGCAACGTGCTGGCGCTTCAGGTCGAATCCGGCCTGCACCGGCGGCAGGGCGGGGCGGTGACGAATTTCCCGGCCACACTCCCGCCCGCTCAGTCGGACCTCGCGCAGGCAATCACGAAGGACCCGTATGTGTTCGACTTCCTCGCGCTGCGCGACGACGTCAACGAGCGCGCGGTGGAGGAGGGGCTAATGGCGCACGTGGAAAAGTTCCTGCTGGAGCTGGGCGCGGGCTTCGCGCTCGTGGGGCGGCAGGTGCACCTGGAAGTGGGCGGAGACGACTTCTACCTCGACCTGCTCTTCTACCACCTGAAGCTACGCTGCTACGTGGTGATCGACCTGAAGGCGCGGAAGTTCACGCCGGAGGCGGCGGGGAAGATGAACTTTTACCTGTCGGCGGTGGATGATCGCCTCCGACAGTCAGGCGACGCGCGCTCCATCGGCCTGATCCTGTGCCGCGAGAAGAACCGGGTGGTGGCCGAATACGCGTTGCGCGACGTGTCGAAGCCCATCGGCGTGTCCGAATACGTGACGAGGCTGGTGGACTCGCTGCCCAAAGCGCTCCAGGGCATCGTGCCGAGCGTGGAAGAGCTGGAGACGGGGCTGGCAAAGGGATCGGCCTGAGCGGGCGCGCGGCGCTACGGCCATCAGTTCATCAGCCTTCCCGCGCGGCTTCGGCGCGTTTTGTCTTGCGCGGCGGGCGGGCGTTGCGGAAAAGAGCGGCTCCTCCCCTTTAGAATGCCCGCCTTCGCCTGCCCGAGTTGCGGGGCCACCGTCAACTTCGAGTCGAGCATCACCGTCTCGGCGGTGTGCGAGTCGTGCCGCTCGCTCATCATCCGCAAGGACCTCAACGTCGAGACGCTGGGCACGGTGGCGATGCTGCCGCCGGACCTTTCGCCGCTCCAGATCGGCACCACGGGCACGCTGGGCGGGCTAGGCTTCCGGCTGCTCGGGCGGCTGCGCTGGCGATGGAGCGGGGGCGCATGGACGGAATGGTTTGCCGAGTGCGCCGACGGCCGGCGCGCGTGGATCGCGGAATCGCAGGGGTTCTTCACCTTCTCGGCGGAGACGCCGGCGGAGAAGCTGCCGCCCGTGGGGCTGATGTCGGCCGGCGCGGCGCCCTTCATCAACAACCGCCAGTGGACCGTGGTGGACGTGAAGGAAACCACGCTCGTGGGCGGAGAGGGCGGATTGCCCCAGATGCTGCCGCCTGGTCGGCCGCGAACGAGCGCGGACATGGCGGCGCCCGGTGGTCGCTTCGCCACGGTGGAGGAGGGGCCGGACGGCGCGGACTACTACGAAGGGTGCTACGCGCGCTTCGAGGAATTGCACCTCGCCAACCTGCGCGACGTGCCCGGCTGGACGCCCGGCGTGGAACTCACGCGCAATGAACGCGACGCGCAGTCCTTCTCCTGCCCGAACTGCGGCGCGCCCGTGACGGTGCGCGCGGCGGGTCTCACGATGTCGGCGGTGTGCGGCTCGTGCGGCACGGTGATCGACACCTCCGACGAGCGCCGCCGCCGGCTGGAGGACGCGGCGGAAAAGATCCGCGTGCACGAGCCGGAGATTCCCCTCGGCCGGCGCGGCAAGCTGGGCGGCGTGGAGTGGGAGGCGGTGGGCTTCATGCGCCGCACGGACGGCGAGGAGCCGTGGTCGGAGATCCTGCTCTTCAACCCGTGGCACGGCTTTGACTGGCTGGTGACGGTGCGCGGCCACTGGACGCGCGTGCAGCGGATGCTCGACGAGCCGGACGACCGCCTGCTGACCAACGGCTTCCGCGCGTATGCCGCCTACCCGGCGGCGGTGCTGGGCGTGCTGGGCGAGTTCTATTGGCAGACGAGCACGGCGGAGAAGGCCTACGTGAAGGATTGGATCTCGCCGCCGGCGGTAATCTCGCGCGAGCGCTATCCCGACCTAAACGAGGTGACGTGGTCGCGCGGCGAATACGTGCCGGCCGACGAGGTCAAGCGGGCCTTCGGGCTGGAGGCACCGGCCAAGCCGGAGGGCTTCGTGCCGAACCAGCCGAACCCCTTCCGCGAGCGCTGGGGCACGCTGCGCTGGTATTGGTGGGCGGCGCTGGCGGTGCTGCTCGCCACGCAGATCTACTCGGCGTCCACCTCGTCCACGCGGGAGGTGTTCTCCGGCTCGTTCGACCACCGCCGCGGCGGCGATGCGAACCGCGTGCAGACGAGCGAGCCCTTCGAGCTCGCGGGCGGCCCGGGCCGGGTGGAGATCACGGCGGACGCGCCCAATCTCTCGAACGCGTGGGTGGCCATCGACGTGAGCCTCGTGGAGGAAGGCACGGGCAAGCGCTACGACGCGGACATCGACCTCGAGTTTTATTCCGGTCGCGATGAGGACGGGCCGTGGACCGAGGGCAGCCGCTCCGGGAGCGCCTCGCTGGGGAGCGTGCCGCCCGGGCGCTACCGCCTCGCGATCGAGACGGCCTCGGATCCCGCCCCCGGCTCGCCCGGCGCGACGCCGGGGGGTGCCTCGGCCGGCACCGGCTCGCCGTCCGCGTGGGGCGGGGCCTTCGCGGACCTAGCCGCGCAGGCGAACGTGATCCCCTTCAACGTGCGCGTGGAACGGGGCGGGGTGTTCTGGGGAAATTTTTGGCTCGCCCTGCTCGTGCTGGTCGCCTATCCCCTGTGGCAGCGGGTTCGCGCGCTTCTCTTCGAGCAGCAACGCGGGGGGCAGAGCGACCTCGCCGCGGAGGCCGCCGAGCCACCTTCGCGCCCGCGCTCCTCGCCGCCGCCGCTGCCGCCGCCCATTCCGTTTCCGAACGCTCCGCCTCTTCCGCCCAGGTAATGCCGCGCCATCCCGTTTATCTCCTGCTCTGCCTGGGGGCGTGCGCCTACGTGCTCTTCGCCAACGCGCGCGGCTACTCTCCCTTCGCCACCGGCGGGCTTCGCTCGGGTCCCAGCGGCCCCGGCGGCGCGCGCCTCATCCACAAGTAACGCCCGCTCCGCTCCCCCCATGAACTGGACCGCCCTCCTCAACACCGTCGTTTATTCCACCCTCGGCATCATCATCCTGTGCGTCGGCTTCGTCGTGATCGACAAGCTCACGCCCTACCATCTGTGGAAGGAACTGATCGAGGAGAAGAACCAAGCGCTCGCCGTGGTGGTGGGCCTGGCGTGCCTGGGCATCTGCGTGATCATCGCCTCGGCGATGCACTGAGGCAGAGACTGAGCGCAGAGGCCGAGAGGATGGAAGATGGAGGATGGCAGGGGTCGTCCTTCCGTATTGGAAGCGTGCATGGCAGGAGGGCGCGTCCGGCGCCTCGCGCTTCCAATTCTTCCTTTTTCGGGCTGCTTGTCCGCGGAGGGCGTTCTCGCACTGAGGGCGCTCACGATGGAAGGAAACGCTCCTGCCATCCTCCATCTTCCATCCTCTCGGCTTTCTCCGCATGACCGACCGCTCCGTCCGGCTGCTCCTGCTGGCGTCCGTCTTCGTGATCGCCACCTGCGGGCTGATCTATGAGCTGATCGCCGGCACGCTCGCGTCCTACCTGCTGGGCGACTCGGTCACGCAGTTCTCCACCGTCATCGGCGCCTACCTCTTCGCCATGGGCGTGGGCTCGTGGCTGTCGCGCTTCGTGGAGCGGCGCCTGCTCAGCGTGTTCGTGCAGGTGGAATTCTACGTCGGCCTCGTCGGCGGGGCATCCGCGGCGCTGCTCTTCGGGCTCTTCGGGCAGGTGGGGTCCTTCCGCGTGCTGCTCTACGCGCTGGTGTTCCTCGTGGGCGCGATGGTGGGCCTGGAGATCCCGCTGCTGCTGCGCATCCTGCGCGACCGGCTGGAGTTCAAGGACCTCGTGGCCAAGGTCTTCGCGCTCGACTACGTGGGCGCGCTCCTCGCGTCGCTGCTGTTCCCGCTCGTGCTCGTGCCGAAGCTGGGGCTGGTGCGCTCGGCCTTCTTTTTCGGAATGCTGAACGTCCTCGTGGGCCTCGCCACGCTGCGCCTGCTGCGGGACCGCATCACCTGGGCGCGCGGCCACGCGCTGGTCGGTGGGTTGATCCTCGCGCTGCTCGGGACGGGCTTCGCGCTCTCGGACCGGCTCGTGTCGTGGGCGGAGGGCGCCACGTATTCCGACGTGATCTACGCGCGCTCCACGCCATACCAGCGCATCGTCCTCACGCGCGGCCAGGGCGACCTGCGGCTCTACCTCAACGGCAACCTGCAGTTCTCCCAGCGCGACGAATACCGCTACCACGAGGCGCTCGTGCATCCCGGCCTGGCCGCCGCGCCGCGCCGCGCGCGCGTGCTCGTGATGGGCGGCGGCGACGGCCTCGCCGTGCGCGAGATCCTGCGCTGGCCCGACGTGGAGCAGGTCACGCTCGTGGACCTCGACCCGGCGATGACGCGCCTGTTCTCCACGCACGAGCTGCTCACGGCGCTGAACGGCGGCGCGCTCGCCTCGCCCAAGGTGCGCGTGGTGAACGCCGACGCGTTTCTGTGGCTCCAAGGGCAGCCGGCAGCGGCGTGGGACTTCATCCTCGCGGACTTCCCGGACCCCTCGAACTTCGCGCTGGGGAAGCTGTATTCCACGGCCTTCTACCGCGAGGTGCGCCGCGCCCTGGCGCCGGATGGCGTGCTCACGGTGCAGTGCACCTCGCCCTACGCGGCGCGGCGCGCGTATTGGACCACGATTCACACGCTGGATGCCACCGGCTTCGGCACGCGGCCGTATCACGCCTACGTGCCTTCCTTCGGCGAGTGGGGCTTCGTCCTTGCCTCGCCGGCGGCATTGCCGCCGCCCTCGGCCGGTCTCCTGCCGCCGGGCCTGCGCTTCCTCGACGCGCCGACGCTGGCGGACCTGTTCCGCTTCCCGCGCGACATGGCCGAGGTGCCCACCGAGGTGAATCGCCTCAACAACCAGGCGCTCGTGCGCGTCTTCGAGGAGGAATGGAAGGAGCACGCGCACTGAGGGCCGCGCGGAGCGCGGAAACTCGAAGCTCGAAGTTCGAAACAAGGCCGAAAAGGCCGGCAAGCGCCGGAAGCTTTCCCGGCTGCGCGTCTTGCCCGCTTTCGGTCGCTTTTTCCTTTTGGACCTTGTTTCGAGTTTCGAACTTCGAGCTTCGAGTTTTTCGTCGTGCACATGATCTCCCGCCGTCGTTTTCTCGATGCCGCGGTCGGCGCGGCGCTGCTGGCCGGGTGCGAGCGAGAAAAGTCGCGCGTGGTGCCCGGCGAGATCACCGGCGCGTCGTTCCGGCGCGGACACCGACTGTGGCAGGGCGGGCGGTTCCCCGTGGCGGCGGAGACGTTGCGCTGCGACGTGGCGGTCGTCGGCGGCGGCATCGCCGGCCTCGCGGCGGCGCGGCGCCTTGACCGCGGCGGGACAAGAAACATCGCGCTGCTCGAACTGGAGGATGAGGCCGGCGGGAACTCTGCGTTTTCGGCGAACGCCGTGTCGGCCTACCCGTGGGGCGCGCACTACGTCACGCTGCCCGCGGAGGAGGCCGGGGAGGTCATCGCGCTCTACGAGGAACTGGGGCTCATCACCGGCCGCGACGGCGCCGGCCGGCCGATCTACGACGAGCGCGCCCTCGTGATGGATCCGCCCGAGCGCCTGTGGATGCTCGGCCGCTGGCAGGAGGGCCTCTCGCCCAAGCTCGGCGCGAGCGACGTGGAACTCCGCGAGCTGGCTGCCTTCCAGCGCGAGACGCGCCGCCTGCGCGATGCCCGTGGCGCGGACGGCCGACGTGCCTTTGCCATCCCGGTGGATCGATCCTCGCGCGATCCGGAGTGGCTCGCTCTGGACAAAATCACGATGGGGGAGTGGCTCGACGCCCGCGGCTGGCGCTCGCCGCGGCTGCGCTGGTTCGTGGATTACGCGTGCCGCGATGACTTCGGCGCCACGCTCGACCAAGTCTCCGCCTGGGGCGCGCTGCATTACTACGCCGCGCGCAACGGCATCGCCGCCAACGCCGAGACCGACGCCGTGCTCACCTGGCCCGAGGGCAACGGCTTTCTGACGCGCCGCTTGCGCGAGGGATTGGAGGATCGCGTGCATTCCGCCTGTCTTGCGTGGCGCGTCGAGGCCAAGCCCGGGGGCGGGAGCGTGATCGTGGACGCGTGGGACTTCCGCCTCGAAAGGCCCGTCCGCTGGGAGGCGCGCGCCGCCGTGGTGTGCACGCCGCTCCACGTCACGCGCCGGGTCGTCCCCGCGCTGCGCGAGCGTCGCCTCGCGCCGCCGCCAGATCCGGCGCCGTGGGTGGTGGTGAATCTCACGCTCGACCGCCGGCCGGCCGGGCAGGGCTTCGCCCTCGCGTGGGACAACGTGCTCTACGATTCCCGCTCGCTGGGCTACGTGGTCGCCACCCACCAGCGCCTCGACCGGCCGGGCGCCGACGCGCCGACGGTGCTCACGTGGTATCAGCCGCTGTGCGATGGGCCGCTCGGCCCCGAGCGCGTGCGTGCGATGGAACGGACGCACGCCGATTGGTGCGAGCTGGCGCTCGCCGACCTGCGCCGCGCGCACCCGGACATCGACCGCTCCGTGCAGCGCGCCGACGTGCGCGTGTGGGGTCACGGCATGACCCGCCCCGCGCCCGGCTGGACGTGGGGCGGCTCGCGCGAGCAATGGGCGGAGCCGCTGGGGACGATCCACTTCGCGCATTCCGACCTGAGCGGCATCTCCATCTTTGAGGAGGCTTACACGCGCGGCGTGCTTGCGGCGGAGGCCGTGGCAGCGCAAATGGCGGCCGTCTGACCCCGTTGTCCTCCGATGCCCGCGCTCGGCCACCATTCCCTCTTCGACCTGCATGAATGCGATCCGGCGAAGCTCGCCGACCGCGCCGTGGTGCGCGAGGCCCTGCTCGGCGCGATCCGCGCCGGCGGCGGCACGGTGGTGACGGACGCGTTCCATCAGTTCTCGCCGCACGGCGTGAGCGGCGTGGTGGTCATCACCGAGTCGCACCTCACCGTGCACACGTGGCCCGAGCGCGCCTTCGCGGCGGCTGATCTGTTCACCTGCGGCCCCACCCTCGATCACGATGCCGTTGGCCGAATGGTCGCCGCCGCGCTCGGCGCCCAGCGCACCGAGTGCCGCACGGTGGAGCGGGGATGATCAGGCTTCGCTCCAGTTTTCGCAGGTCAAACCTTTCACCCGAGAGAATTCCCGCCAGTTGTTCGTGACCATCACGGCCCCGAGCGCCAGCGCGTGGGCGGCGATGAAAAGGTCGGCTTCGCCAATTCTGGTGCCGGCGGCTTCCAACTCGTGGCGGATGCGCCCGCAGTGCTCCGGGCCATCGGTCACCGGGAAGTCGAGCAGGACGAATAATTTCAGGCCGCGCTGGATCACCGTGCTTTCCATCGCGTAGTCGCGGCTTCGGCGCGCTCCAAACTCTAATTCGGCCATCGTGATCGCCGACAAGGCAACACGATGTCCGCCCGTGGTTGCGGCCCGGCCGCGGCGAGCGATGCGCTCGGCGACTTCGGCGTGTTGGCCAGCGCGGCGACCACGCAGCAAGAACACCGCGATGTCGGTGTCGAGCAGATAGGTCACACCGCGCGTTGATTGTCTTCTGACGGATCAAGCGGGAGACGCTCCACCGGCAAACGTCTTTCACGTTTTTCCATCGCCTCGAAAAACTCTTCCGACAGATCCTTGCCGGCGTCGCGGATCATATCCCATGGGTCCGGCGTGGTCTCTGCGGCCGCGCCCTGTGGGCCGGCCAGCGCGATCGGCGAAAGGCGGGCCATTGGACGCCCGTGGCGGGCGATCACGACATCGGTTCCAGCCCGCGCCTTATCCACCAAAAGCCGAAGCGCCTCGGTTTCCTCGACCAAGCAGATCTTTTCCTGCGCGAGTGGAGGATAAGACGGTTTCATCCACAACGCTGAAGCCGACTCTCTTTTCGTCAAGACCAACGCGCCCCTTGCCTCCTATGCTGTGCGGCCCGATTGCATTCGATTCCCATGCACGACGTCGCCGTTCCTCCGCCGCGGGCCCCGCAGATCGCGCCCTCCTCGCATGGCGTGCCACCAGATTCCTTCGCGGCGGCGCAGGCGCTGGAGGAGGACTTGCGCGCGGCGGTGCGCGGCGAGGTGAGGTTTGATCGCCTTTCCCGCGCGCTCTACGGCATGGACGCGTCCAACTACCGGCAGATCCCCATCGGCCTCGTGGTGCCGCGCGACGAAGCGGATGTGATCGCGACCGTGGCCGTGTGCCGAAAGCATGGCGCGCCGATCCTCGCGCGCGGCGGCGGCACCTCGCTCGCCGGGCAGGGGTGCAACGCGGCCGTGGTGCTCGACTTCTCCAAGCATCTCCACGCGATCCTCGAACTCGACCCGGAGAAACGCTTCGCGCGCGTGCAGCCGGGCATCGTGCTCGACACCCTTCGCAACGCCGCCGAGAAGCATCGCCTCACCTTTGCGCCCGACCCGTCCACGCACAACCGCTGCACGCTCGGCGGCATGATCGGCAACAACTCGTCCGGCGTTCACGGGCTCATGGCCGGCAAGGTGCAGGAAAACGTCGAGTCGATGCGCGTGCTGCTCTACGACGGCACCATCCTGGAGGTCGGCCGCACGCCGGCCGGCGAGCTGGCGGAGATCGTCCGCGGCGGCGGCCGGCGCGGGGAGGTCTATGCCGGCCTGCTCCGACTGCGCGACGAGTTCGGCGAGCTGGTGCGGCAGCGCTACGCGAAGATCCCGCGGCGCGTGTCGGGCTACAATTTCGACGAATTGCTGCCCGAGACCGAGTTCAACGTGGCGCGCGCGCTCGTGGGCACCGAGGGCACCTGCGCGATCATCCTGGAGGCGACGCTGCGCCTCGTGCCTTCGCCGCAGTTCAAGTCGCTCGTGTGCCTCGGCTACGCGGACGTCTATGTCGCCGCCGACGCCGTGCCGGACATCCTGAAGTTCAATCCCATCGGCCTGGAGGGCTTCGAGGGCGGCGTGCTCGACGTGATGAAGCAGAAAGGGTTGCAGCCCGAGAACATCGCGCTCTTGCCGCCCGGCCGCGGCTACCTGTTGGTGGAGTTCGGCGGGGACACGCGCCCGGCGGCCGACGCCCTCGCCGACGAGTTCGTGGCGTGGATTCGCGCGCAGCCCGAGCAACCGCACATCAAGGTGGTGCGCGATCCCGGCGAGGTGCGCCGCGTGTGGAAGGTGCGCGAGGCCGGCAACGGCTCCACCACGGTGATCCCCGGCGAGCATTCCATCACGCACGAGGGCTGGGAGGACGCGGCGGTCCATCCGCGCGTGCTTGGCCCCTACCTGCGCGACTACCGAAAGCTGCTGGAGAAATACGGCTACAAGGCGTGGTATTACGGCCACTTCGGCGAGGGCTGCGTGCACCAGCGCGTGACCTTCGACCTGGAGTCCACGGCCGGCATCGGGAAATACCGCGAATTCCTGGAAGAGGCGGCCGACCTCGTGGTGCGCTACGGCGGCGCGATCTCCGGCGAGCACGGCGACGGCCACGGGCGCGCGCATCTTTATGCGAAGATGTTCGGCCCGGAACTGGTGGACGCTTTCCGCCGCTTCAAGACGCTGTGGGACCCGGACGGCAAGCTCAACCCCGGGAAGATCGTGGACGCGTATCCGCCCGAGGCCCACCTCAAGCTCGGCGCGGACTACAACCCGCGGCAGGTCGCCACGCACTTCAAGTTCCCCGACGACCAGGGCTCCTTCGAGAAGGCCACGCAGCGCGGCGTGGGCGTGGGCGCGTGCCGCAAGACCGACGGCGGCGTGATGTGCCCGTCGTTCCAGGCCACGCGCGAGGAGCTCCATTCCACCCGCGGTCGCGCGCACGTCTTGTGGGAGATGCTCCAGGGCGAGTTCCTCGACCGCGGCTGGCAGGATGAGCGCGTGAAGGAGTCGCTCGACCTGTGCCTCTCGTGCAAGGCGTGCAAGGGCGAGTGCCCGGTGAACGTGGACATCGCCACCTACAAGAGCGAGTTCCTCTCGCATCATTGGGAAGGGCGCGTGCGACCGCTCCAGCACTACGCATTCGGCTACATGGACAAGTGGTCGCGGCTCGCGTCGTTCGCGCCTCGCCTAATCAACACGGTGAACGCGTCGCCGCTCGGCGGCCTCGCGAAGAAGGTGCTCGGCGTCGCGCATCAGCGGCACCTGCCGAAGTTCGCGGAGCAAACCTTCGCGCAATGGTTGCGCGGTCAATCCCAGCCGGCGGCCGGATCGCGCGGCGACGTGGTGCTCTTCGCCGACACCTGGAACAACTATTTCCGCCCCTCCACCTCGCGCGCCGCGTGGGAACTGCTGACCGAGGCCGGGTGGAACGTCCATGTGCCGCAGCTCGGCGGACACCTCTGCTGCGGCCGGCCGCTCTACGACTTCGGCCTGCTCGATGCCGCGAAGAAGTATCTCGGTCGCGTGCTCACGGCGCTGGAAGGCCACGTCAACGCCGGCCGGAGCGTGGTGATGCTGGAGCCGAGCTGCGCGTCGGTCTTCCGCGACGAGCTGCGCAATCTCATGCCGCACCACGGCATCGGCCACCGGCTGCGGAAGCAGACCTTCACGCTCTCGGAATTCCTCGTGCGCGAAGGCTGGGAGCCGCCGTCGCTCAAGGGCCGCCGCGTGGTCTTGCACGGCCATTGCCACCACAAGAGCGTGTTGAAGTTCGCCGACCAGGAAACGCTGCTGAAGAAGACCGGCGCCGAGTTGAAATCGCTCGACTCCGGCTGCTGCGGCATGGCCGGCCCCTTCGGCTTCGAGGAGGAGAAATACGAGATCTCGCAGCAGCTCGGCGAGCGCGTGCTGCTGCCGGCCGCCCGCGCGGCTGCACCCGACGACCTGCTGTGCGTGGACGGCTTCTCCTGCCGCGAGCAAATCTGGCAAAACCTCCCCGCCGCCCGCCCGCTGCACCTCGCGGAAGTCCTGTGCGCCGGCCAGGGCGCGTGACCGCCGTCCATCTGGACGCCGCCGCGGCGGCGCGGTAGCCTGCCGCGCCATGAATGCCTCGCCGTCCGAGCAATTTCCCGACCCATTCCTCGACGAGGAGACGTCGGCCGCGTGGCACTCGGCCCTGCGCCAGCGCGACTGGGACGACATCGCCAACGGCCGGCGCACGCCCGAGGAAGTGCAGCGCGAGAACTCGTGGCTGATCCCGCCGGGGACAAAGGTGGAAGTTCTCAACCTTTGGGAATCCTGTGCGCTTCTTTGACCTTTCCAACTATGCCCAGGTAATTCGTGCCTTGGAAAAAGGGCAGTCGGCCCTTGTGCTCGTAGGCGGGCACGCTGTCAACGCCTACGCGGAGGCGTATTGCTCGCGCATCGCCGAGTTGGAGCAGTATCTCCCTTTTGTAAGCAAGGACGCCGACTTGCTCGGCGGAGTCGAGGATGGGATGGCGCTCGCGTCGCGTCTCCGCCTGACCTGGCGAAAAACCCCCACCAAGGGCGGGATGCGCGGCCTTTGCCTCGGCAGCATCGCCCTGCCGTTTGATCCTGATGCCAAGGTGGAAGTCCTGGGGCAAATCAACGGTGCAAAAAGTGACGAGGTTCGCGCCACGGCTACCAAGCTGAAAGTCGGCGAAGGGGTCATCCCGGTCATCAACCCGTTCCTTTTGATGGAGGCGAAGGGTGCCAACTCAGTCGGGATCGAGCAGGTGCGCGCGAACGGCCGCCGTCAGGATGTCCGGCATTTCCGCATGATGAGCCTGATCGTGACCCGCATGCTGGCGGACGCCGCCGGCGATGCCGCCAACCAGTTGGTCGCGACCAATCTTGTCAAGGCCGCCAACCGCCTCATGAACTGGTGGTTTCATGGCGACGGCTTGGCCCTTGTCGCCGCGGGCGCGAGCGATCCCCGCGCCGTGCTGCCGCTGGCGGCCATGCGCGAGCACCCGGCAGAGTCGGTGCGGAACGTCGTGCTCAAGCGCTGGCCACATTTCGAGCGGCAGTTGGCCGACGCGCTTCCCGCGGTGCCGGCGCGCATCCTCGCCAAGCTGGCAGCCGATCTTGCTGACCTCCGCGAAGGCCTGGAGACCACGCGCCGGGTCCGGGAAAAGGCGGCCGCTTATCTCGTCTCAGCCTAGCGCGTGGCCACGCCTTCTTCGCCCGCGGACGTGTCGCGCCTCGATGCCCTGGTCATCGGCGCCGGACCGGCCGGGCTGCGCGCGGCGGAGGTGCTGGCGTCCACAGGGCGGCGCGTGCGGGTGTGCGACCAGATGCCCTCGGCAGGGCGGAAGTTCCTCGTCGCGGGGCGCGGCGGGCTGAATCTCACGCACGGCGAGCCGGTGGAGAATTTTCCCGCGCGCTACGGCGGCGCGGATGCGGCGCGGTGGCAGGACTTGCTCGCCGACTTCGGTCCGGCGGAGCTGCGCGCGTGGGCGGCGTCGCTTGGCGTCGAGACCTACGTCGGCACCTCGGGCCGCGTGTTTCCGCGCGGGCAGCAGGCGGCGCAGTTGCTCCGCGCGTGGCGCGCCCGGCTCGACGCGCTTGGCGTCGCGTGGGCCTTTGGATGGCGGTTGGCAGCGCTGGAGCACAATCCCGCGGGCGGATGGCTCGCGCGCGGCCCGGACGGAGGGGAGTTCCGCGCGCCGGCCGTGGTGCTCGCGCTCGGCGGCGCGTCGTGGCCGCAGAC
>CALMOL010000533.1 GCA_937871685.1 uncultured Verrucomicrobiota bacterium | reverse complement strand
GGGCTTTGGCGCGGGGGCGGGGGAATCGGCGCTCATGAGGGCTTGGCGGAATCCCGGTCGGCGGCTTCCCACAGCAGGCGCGGGTCGAACGCCATCGCCGCCAGCATCGTCATGATCACCACGCCGGTAAAGGCGACCGCGGCCGGCCCGGGCACGATGGACGCGAGCGAGCCGAGCTGCACCACCGCCACGAGGATGGCCACCACGAACACGTCCACCATGGACCACCGGCCCACGAGCTCGGTGATCCGATACACGCGCGTCATCGCGTGCGGGTGCCGGCAGCGCCGCGCCGCCACGCACAGCACCCCGATGGCCAGGAGCTTGAGGAGGGGGATGAGCACGCTGGCCACGAAGATGATGATGGCGATGGGGTAGTCGTGGTGTTCCCAAAACAGCGCCACGCCCGAGAGGATGGTGTTCGATTCCGTGCCGCCGAGGCGCTCGGAGCGCATCACGGGATACACGTTGGCGGGGATGTAGAGGATGGCCGCCGCCACCGTGAGGGCAAAGGCCCGCTGAACGGAGTGCGGCTTGCGCAGGTGCAGCGTGGCGCCGCAGCGCGCGCATTGGCCCTGCTCCAGCGGCTGCACCTTGGAGCAGCCGTGGCACGAGGCCAGCCCGCGCGCGGCGGCGGTGTCGCGGTGGTAGGAACTCACGCGCGCGCCTCCTCCAGTTGGTCCCAAAGCTGGTGCCGATTGATCGCCCACAATGAGGCCACCATGCACAGGATCAGCGCCGCGAAGGCCCAGAACGAAATGCCCAGGCGCACCGACGCGATGTCACCCAGCTTGAGCAGGGAAACGAGCACGCCGAGCAGGAACACCTCGATCATGTTCCAGGCGTGCGTGCCATACACCCAGCGGCACACGCTCATCGCGCCCGGCAGCCGCCGGCCGCGCAGCAGGGGAATCAAAAGGTAAAGCATCCCGGAAATGATGAGGGTCGGCGCGGCCAAAATGAAGATCGCCACCGCCACCGCCAGCTCCGGCGACCCATGGTCCTGGAGGGCGGACACGCTCTGCGCCAGCACGATGCGGCTCACCTGCCCGCCGGCGCGCAGCTCGATGAAGGGAAACACGTTCGCCACGAGGAAGAGCGACGCCGCGCTCAGCGCGAAGGCCGTCGCGCGGTGCACCGCGTTGGGCCGGTTCATGTAGAGCGTGGCCGCGCACTGGGGGCACGTCACCCGGTCACCCGGCTGGGTGTGGGGCGCGCGAAAGAGCGTGTCGCAATCGTGGCAGGCCAGCAGCTCCCCGTCGTGCGGGCTGGGTGGGGCTTCGGTCATGCGGCGCCAAGTCGTGCAGGCTTGGACGTTCGGGAAAATTGAGCGGGTGAAGGGAATCGAATCCTCGTTCGAATCTACCCGCTCTGAGAGCATCCGTTTTCTCTTTAGATCGACGCGGTGGAACGCGATCGACCATTCCCACTTACCGCTCCCACCGAACCATGGCCGGTCTCACGCGCAAGGATCGAAGCCTCTCCTGGTCCGCCTGCTTCTCCAACGGGAAGGGCAAGCCCACGAAACACTCGACGAAGGCCACGGACCGGAGGAAGTCCCAGGCGGTGGCCGACCTGTGGGAGGACGAGGCAAAACGAGCCCGCCGCGGCGATCTGACAGGGTTCCGCGTGCGGCGCGTCCTCGCGGAGTTCCACGAAAACACGGCCGGGCGGCCGGTGAATTTCTGCGCTGTGCATGGGTGGCTTGGCGGCTGGGCTGGAGAACGTGCGGGGCAGCACGAAGGCTCGGACGATAACCCGCTCCACTGCGACCGTGCAGGCGTTTTTGCGCCACATGGGCAAGAGGGCGGAGGCCGCGCTGGAGTCGCTCACGCCCGACGGGGTGCGTGGCGGGCGGGACGCGTTCGACCACCAAGCGGACATGGCCCAAGGTCCAAGAATGGCCCGGCCGCGCCGCCGCCGCGACCACCCGCCTCTGCGACCGGCGTGAGCGCCGGACAAAGACGCTTGGAAATCACGCGGTGACTTCGAGCCGCCTGCGCCCGGCGCCTGATCTTCGCGGCCACGCTCGCCTCAGGAGTTACCGCTTGGCGCCCCCGATCGCATCGGCTGAACCGCTGGCCGAGGCGCCGGCTTCGACTCACCGGCCCGGCTAGGGCGACCGCTGGCGGACGTGCCAATGGACCGGGTATCGGGGGCGCTCGGAAGCATGGCGACCGCCGGCACGGCTGCGGGCGGAGGCTCCGCGGGCGCAGCCAGGCGCGTGGCGTCGGGGCCGGCGACGAAGCCGTGCTTGCCAACTACGACGCGGCCTTTTTCACCCGTGGCGAAGCGAAGAAAATCCCCCGCCAACGAATAGCTGCGCGGCGCGCTGTAAAGGTAGAGCGGCCGGGAGAGGGGATACTTCCCGCGGCGCACGAGCTCCGGTTCGGGCAGGAGGGCGGCGCCGTCCACCTTGATGGCGACCACGCGGTTGTCGCCCACGGCCGGCAAGGCCGCAAAACCGATGGCGCGTGGGTCGTCCGCCACGGCGCGCCCGATGGCCGCCGAGTCCGACCGCCGTTCAATTCGCTCAGGCAGCGCGTCGTCTGGGTGGATGGCAGCGCGAAAGATCTGCGCGGCGCCGACCTTTTCCTCGGTGGCGTAGGGATGGATGGCACCGAGGAAGGCGCTCTCGCCGCCCCAAAGCGTGGTGCGGCGCAGAAAAATGTCCCGCAGCTGCTCGCGCGTCAGGGTCGTGGCCGGATTCGAGGAATGCACGATGACCGCCAGCGCGTCCAGCCCAAGCAAGTGCTCGCAACGCGGCGTGAGGAGTTCGGGCAGCTTGGTCAGTTCCAAGGCTTCCGCCGGCAGGGCGCGCCGCGAGGCCATGGCGATGTCGGCGAGATCGTCGTTGACCAGCCGAAGCGCTTCCTCGGGAGCGCAAAGGCTCACGTGGATGCCCATGAGCGCAGCACCCGGCGCTGGCCGGCCGGAAACCGTGTAGGCGTCTGTCCCGGTGGCCGTGTGCTCGATGTCCGTCCAGCCCTCGCCGCGCAGAAATTCCTCCAGAAGACTTTTCATCAACGTGGCCCCGATCACCCGGGAGCCGGCGATCCGGAGCCGGTATTTTACGTGCTCGTCCGCTGAGGGACCGGCTGCCCGTAGCATGGAACAGGGCAAGGCAAAACAGAAGGCGACCGCGAAGAACAGATAAGGAGAAAGCATGGCGTTGAGAGGGGGGAGACGCGCCATTTCCTGCCTGGCCGACGAAAGCGCCGCCGGGCGCCAATGGCGCTCAATCCGTAGAAGTCCCGGCCGGGCCGTTTTCATCCCAACCAGCGAAATATATTTCGCTGCCCTTCCCTGGGAGGCGGATCAGGAAGTCTTCCGCTCCCTCAGGCGCGCGGCGGTGGCCCGGGCCAAGCGCATGGCCTCCTCTGGCGGCAGCTCTCCAACCACAAGCACCAGCATCCGGGGAGAATCAAAGCCGGCGAGTCGCGTTTCGCCCCGGGCGGCAGCATAGAGCGGCCAGCCTTCAGCGGTCCGTTCCGCCGGGCGGCCGGGGAGGGTCTCGTCCGGCCGGCGTCGCCAGCGGACGAAGACCGAGACCTTTTCGCGGCCGTCCGCTTCCGCGTAAACGAAGTGCGCGTAGTCGTCGCCACCCAGGCGGCTCAGGCGCACGCGGGAAAGCCGGCTGCCCTCCGGGGCAAGCGTGGCAGCGAGGCTCGGGTCGCCAAACTGTGCCTGGGTGAACTCGCGCACCGCGTCTTCGGCACGCAGCCAGCCGCTTTTCTTGACCTTCTGCACCACGTCTTCCCGGTGGTCGGCCGCCACCTGTCGATACACCGCCGGCGTCTGACGCCACCAAGCCAGGAACGCGATCGCGGCAATGGCGAAAGCCAGCGAGCCGAGCGCCCAGGCGGGGCCGGGGCGACGCAAAAACGCGAGCCACGCCCCTGTCACGCCCCGCCAGTCTCCCGTCGCCCGTGGTGCCGGCTCATCTGGGATCGCTGCCAGCACCCGCGCCCGGAGCGCGCGGGTATCCACGGGCTGGCGGTCGAAGGCGCCGCGGAGGAAGGCATCCACGCGCTGAATGTCTTCCGCCTCCCGACCGCACCGCGAGCAGACGGCCAGGTGCGACCGGGTTTCCTCAGCCTCCTCGGCATTGAGTTCGCCCGAAAGAAAAAGCGGGAGGCGATCCCGGCAGGCATCGCAAGCTTTCATTGGCTGGGGTCGGACGAAACCGGCGGTTGGAGTAGGTCGCGCATCGCGGCGCGCGCGCGGCCCAGGCGGCTCATCACCGTGCCGATCGGCACCTCGAGCATCGCCGCGATCTCGCGGCAGGCGAAGCCTTCCACCGCGTTGAGGATGAGAACGGAGCGCTGGTCCGCCGGCAATGTTTCCAAGGCGGCGAACACGTCAGAGTCTGCCGGGGACGAGGCGGCGCGGGCTGGCGCGGCGATCTCGTGGCGCTTTGCGTGCTCGTCCAGCGAGACCACCGCCGGCTGGCGCGCTGATTGGTGCCAGCGCTTGTGCAGGAAGTTCACCAAGATCCGGAAGAGCCAGGCGCGCGCGTTGGTGCCGGGCTCGAATTGGGCGCGACCGCGCCACGCCCGCAGAAAAGTTTCCTGCACGGCGTCCTCGGCCGCCGCGGTTTCGCCGCGGGTAAAGCGCAGGGCCGTGCGCAAAAGCGCGTCGGCGTGGGGCAGCATCGTCGCCGCGAACTCCCGCTTGGGATCGGCAGGGGCGTCGACAGAGCTCAAGTGGCTTTGGTGCAAACGCGATAAAAGGTTCCGCCGAGAGGTTGGCAACCTGAATCAATCGAAGCCGCCTCATCGGGATAATCGTTCGCGTCCATTCAGGGGGCGAATCCTTGCCCATGAAAAGCGCGGCGCAGGCCGTTTTGGGTTCGTCGCAGGGCAAATTCTAGCCTTCGCAGGGCAAATTCCGGCCTGCGCAGGCCGAAATCTGCCCTGCGTAGAGCGTTTTCCAGCCTGCGCAGAGCACTTTTAGGTCTTCGCAGACCGTTTTTCAGTCTGCGCAGAGCATTTTTCGGCCTGCGCAGGCTGCTTTCTGCCCTGCGCAGAGCCGCTTCCGGCCTGCGCAGACCACTTTTCGCTCTGCGCAGGCTGAAATATGGCCTGCGCAGGCTCCCTGTTGCCCCAGGGGAGGGGCCGGAACGGGCCGCGTCGGCAGAGCGTCGCGAAAACTCTCCGGAAATCTGCCGAAAGTCGGAAGGTATGCCCGCTGGTGTCATGCACTGGGTGGGACCGTGGGCGCGTTGCCTTCCTTCCGGGGCGACGCCTTCCAGGTCCGCGGTCGCCCAGCCCCAGCAGGTCCGGCACCCGCCCGAAGAAGTCGGCGGAGCAGCCGTAGCTCATGGCGGAAGATGGGTCGCGGCTTCACGGGCGTTGGCGTGGGCGTCGGGACCAGACCGCTCGTGAAGTGGTTTGCGACTTGGGGCGCCAGCCATGGGATAACGCCATCGGTTGAACGCCCGCCCCGGCACGAACACCACGTCCATGTAAATGAACGGCGCGACGGGGAAGCGTGCCCTCTGCGTGTCCGATGGCACGCTCGCGTTGGCGCATCAGCCTCGGAATCAGAAGAAAATTCCGCCCCGTCACACCCTCGAACACCTTCCCATTAGCCACGTTTCACCGCGCTGAATCCTCGCGAAACCTGATAAACACAGGCGCCGAGCGGGTGAAGGGAATCGAACCCTCGTATGAAGCTTGGGAAGCTTCCGTTCTACCATTGAACTACACCCGCGGTTGGCGTCCGTCGGACAGCGCGGAGGATGATTGGCTCCCCGGCGCGCCGCAACGAAAATCTTTGCCCGCTCAGGACTGCGTCGAGGGCGGCTGCGCCTCGGCCTCGGCCCGCGCTTCCAACTGCGCCGCGGATCCCATGCCGGGCGTCAACTCGGGGCGGATCTCAGGGGCGAGTTGCTTGCGCGACTCGACGACGTGATCGACCAGGCCGTAGGCCTTCGCCTCCGGGGCGGACATGTAATAGTCGCGGTCGGAATCCTTGTTCACCTGCTCCTCGGTCTTGCCGGTGTGCTGGGCCATCAGGCGGTTCAGGCGCTTCTTGAGCTTGAACATGTATTCGATGGTCCGCTCCACGTCGGGCGCCGAGCCGGAGGCTCCGCCGGAGACTTGGTGGATCATGATGTCCGAGTTCGGCAGGGCGTAGCGCTTGCCCTTGGTGCCGGCGCACAGCAGGAAGGCGCCCATGCTCGCGGCAATGCCGATGCAGTAGGTGACCACGTCGCAGGTCAGGAATTGCATCGTGTCGTAGATCGCCAGCCCGGCCGTCACCGAGCCGCCGGGCGAGTGGATGTAAAGGTGGATGTCCTTCTTTGGATCGTCCATCTGAAGGAAGAGGAGCTGCGCGATGATGGCGTTGGCCACCTGGTCATCGACGGGCGTGCCGAGGAAGATGATGCGGTCCTTCAGGAGGCGGGAATAAATGTCGTAACCGCGTTCGCCGCGCGCGGTCTGCTCGATCACCTGAGGGAGGTAATAGTTCGACGTCGGGGTGATGCGGGTCTGCGGGGGAGAAAATGACGGGATATGCATGGGCAGAGGAAAAATAGGGCGGTGCGGGGCGAGCAACAGGAGGTCGCGCGTCATCGGCCGTCTAGCGGTATGTCCCGGCGTGGGGCCAGGCAGGATCAGGCCCGGGCGAAGCCCGTCGGCTGCATGCAGGCATGGCGGCAGCCAGGAGCTTTGCCCCAACTCGGCCTTGTGACGCTCAAAAGCGCGGCTGGCGGTGCCTCACGCCGCGGGCGCAGGCGCCTCTTCGGCCGGAGCCTCGGCGGGAAGCGGTTCCACGGTGGCTTTGTCGGTGACGAAGGCGAGGGTCTTGGCCGTGAGCAATTCTTCCTCGATGGCGGGCAGCAGGTTCTGCTCGTCGAGCTGGCGCACCATCTTCTCGTAGGGCGTCTTGTAGCGCGCGGCGTATTCGTGGATGCGGCGGGCGAACTCCTCCTTCTCCACCTTGATGCCCTCCTTCTCGGCGATGGCCAGCAGCAGGAACGTGCTCTTCACGCGCTCGCGGCCGGCGGCCTGCGAGTTGGTGCGGATCTCCTCCTTCGCGCCGAGGATCTGGTCGTCGGACAGGCCGCGCTGAGAGTTGGCGCGCACGATCTCGTTGGCGATGCGCTGGGCCTCGTTGAGCACGAGGTGGTCGGGCACGTCGAACTCGGCTCCGCGGTTGAGCTGCTCCATCACCTGCCGGCGCTTGCCCTCCTCGATCATGTTGCGGCGCTCGTTCTCCATCTCGGTGCGCATCGTCGCGCGCAGCTCGTCGAGCGTCTTTCCCTCCAGCACCTTGCCGGCAAACTCATCGTTCAGCTCCGGGAGGATCTGGCGCTTGATGCCGGTGAGCTTCACCGTGTAGTCCAGCCGGCGCGCGGCGACTTCCTTGAAAGGGAAGTCCGGCGGCAGCTCGATCGGGAACTCCCGCGTCTCGCCCGGTGACATTCCCCCGAGCGCCTCGCAGAAGCCCGGCAGGAACGCGCCTTCCTCCAGCTTCAGCCAGAAGCCCTCGCGGCCTTGCAGTTGCTCGCCGTCACGGCCGGGAATCACCTCGGAGATCGGCTTGTCCTCGGTGCGGCCGGAAAAGTCGATCACGGCGAGGTCGCCCATCGCCAGCGGGCGGTCCGGCTCGTCCTGGAAGTCCGCGAAGCGCAGGCGCAGGCGCTCCAGGCCCGCGTCCACCTCGTCCTCGCGCACCTCGGAGGGAGGGGCCTGGATCGTCAGATTTCCGTAGTCGGGCAACTCGAACTCCGGCCGCGTGACGACCTGGGCCGTGAAGAGGAACGGGCCGTCCTTCTCGTCGCGCACGTCCTTGACCTCCTGCACGGAAAGCACCTGGAGCTTGTGCTCCTGGATCGCGGCGCGCACGCCGGCGTTAATGAGGGCTTGGTTGGTCTCCTCGGTGATCTTCGACTTGTAGGCCATCTCCACGGCCGAGCGCGGGGCCTTGCCGGGGCGGAACCCACGGAGCTGCGCCTGAGCCATGAAGCTTTGCACCACCTTGTCGCGCTCCTCCTTCTTGCGGTCGGGCGGAAGGGCGACGTGGACGGACGTGATGCAGTTGGGGAGCTTCTCGAGTTCGATGGTCATGGCGACGGGCGCGGGGAAAAAGGGCCGGGAAACTAGCATTGTGAACGCGGAGCGAAAGAGAAAGCGCCGAGAGGACGGATGAGATGGACCGAAAGGATGGAGGATGGAAGAAGGCAGCGAGCGCTTGAACGGTGGCGAAATGGGGCCTCGCGGGCGAGGGATGGTCGCGTTCAGGTCATGTCGCCGTCTGCCATCCTCCATCTTCCGTCCTCTCGGTCGGTCCACCTCGACCTCGACGGCGCCTGGCCGGCCGGCGCGCTCGGGTTGCCCGCGGTGGACCTGCGCGCGTGGGGGCCGAGGCTGCGGTTTTGCGCGCTGGACCGCGAGGTGGAGGGTTTCCATGCGGAAGTCGCGCCGCAGGTCGCGGAAGCCGACTTCCTCCTCTATGGCTCGGGCGATTTTCATCACCTTTCGGCGCTCTGGCTCCGCCGGCAT
This sequence comes from uncultured Verrucomicrobiota bacterium, assembly GCA_937871685.1. GTDB lineage: Bacteria > Verrucomicrobiota > Verrucomicrobiia > Chthoniobacterales > SZAS-18 > SZAS-18. The sequence continues at coordinate 4,065 of CALMOL010000533.1, read as the reverse complement.
GCGGAAACGGGGCCGGTTACGCTCGTCTCATTCGACAACCATCCCGACTGGGACGTTCGCCCACCCAAGTGGTGCTGCGGTTCCTGGATCAACCGCGCGCTGGATTTGCCCGGCGTCGAGCGCGCCGCCGTGTGGGGCTGCGGCAACTTCGAGTGCTGGGGCTGGCACCGCCTCACCGGCAACCGCCGCGACGTGCGCTCCGGCCGCCTTTCCGTCCACGCGTGGGCCGACGGGCGCCCGGACGCGGATCGCGTCAAGCCCATCGCCATCACGCGCGAAGACTGGCGCGAAAAGTTCGCGCGCTTTGCCCGCTCGCTCGCCGGCCAGCGGATCTACGTGACCATCGATCTCGACAGCCTGGGCGCCGAGGACGCAGCAACGAACTGGGAGAACGGCCGCTTCACGCCCGAGGACGTGGCCTGGGCCTTGGGAGAGCTGCGCGCCTCCGCGCCGATCATCGCCGGCGACCTCTGCGGCGCTTGGTCCCCGCCGGGCTACGCGCGGTGGCGGCAATGCTTCGCTGCAAACATGGACCACCCGGCCATTCCCGCGCCCGGCCCCGCCGCGCGCGCGGCCAACGGGCGGACGCTTGACTGGCTGTGGCCAATCCTCACTGGCCTCGGGCCGGAGCAAAAAAAACACCGCCCGCAGGCCCTCCCAGACTTACGGACGGTGAACTGATTTCCATCAGCTAGAGAGACTCATCGGCGATCCGCGGCCCCCGTCCATCGGTGGCCAGCCTCATCGCTGCATCAGGAAAAGCACCCGCGGCCGACGGAATTTGCGCCCCCGCGCTATCCCAGCGGTCCCGTCAGCGAATCGTGCATTTCCTCGTCTGAGCAATCCAGCGGGCCCACCGCCGCGAGCGCGGCGTGCCCCCCCTCGACAAAGGCTGCGTGGGCCAGCGCGCGCACCTCATCGGCCGTGACGGCGGCGAGCTTCTCGCGCGCTTCGGCTGGCTCCGCCACGCGATCGTAGGCGAGCAGGCACTCGCCCATCCAATTCATTTGCGAGGTGGTGCCCTCGTCCAGCGCGATGCGGTGCTGGCCAATGAGGTAGTCGCGCGCTCGGCGCATCTCGGCGGCGCTCGGGGCATGATCCGAGATCCGCCGCAGCTCACGGCCGATGAGGCGCAGCGTCTCGACCACGCGACCGGCGTCGAGGCCCACGTAGATGCCGAAGAGGCCCGAGTCCTGGAAGGAATCCGCGGTGGTCTGGACCGAGTAGCAAAGGCCGCGTCGCTCCCGCAGGAGCTGGAAGAGGCGCGAGCTCATGTTGTCGCCCAGGATCACGTTGAGCGTGCGCGCCGCGAATCTTCGCGGGTCCCAGCGGTGCGGCGCGGGGAATCCCAGTGCGAGTTGCACTTGCTCGGAGTCCTGCCGGACTCCCGCCACGCGGAGGCCGCCGCGGCCCCGCTTCCCGTTTCGCCCGTTCACGCCCGGCAGCCCAAAGCCATCCGGCGCCTTCGCCCGCGGCGCGCGCCGTCCGGCGGGCAGCCGCCCGAGCGCGGGACCAAGGCAGGCTGCCACCTCGGCATGCACCACCGGGCCGGACACGGTGAACACGGTGTTGCGCCCGCCGTAGTGCGCGCGCCAGAACGCGAGAAGGTCATCGCGCGTGATGCCCGCGAGCGATTCCTCCGTGCCCGTGAGCGGCCGGCCGAGGGCGTGGCCAGGCCAGAATTCCCGCGCGAGCAACTCGTCGGCCACCTGGGAGGGCTGGTCCTTGCCCATGAGGATTTCCTCGCGGATCACGCCGCGCTCCCGCTCCACCTCGGCGGCTGGGAGGGTGGAATGCGCATACATGTCGAGGAGCACGTCGGCCACCCGCGCGAGTTGGCGGGCGTCGGCCTTGGCGAAATAGCAGGTGTGGTCCTCGGAGGTGAAGGCGTTCAGGTCTCCACCCATGCCCTCCACGTCCCGCGTGATGGCCGCCGGCGTGCGCCGACGCGTTCCCTTGAAAAGAAGATGCTCCAGGAAGTGCGCCGCGCCGTTGGTGCGCGCCGCCTAGTGCCGCCCGCCCGCCCCGGCCCACAATCCCACCGAGATGCTCTCGCAGGCCGGCATCTCGGCCGTCGCCACGCGAAGGCCGTTCGGGAGCGTGGAAACATGGTAAGAGGCGGCAGGCATCGGCGGGGGCGGAGGCTACGCCGCCGCGGGGCGGGCGCAAAGGAGGGAACCGTCAGCGATCGCGGCGAAGCGCAGGATTGACGCCCGGGCGGGCATCTCCGCAGAATCGACGGGACCGCTTCGGAACGCGACGCCGCGGCAAGAGATCGAAGGCGGTGTCGCGCTGACCCTTGCCACGGCGATTCAACACGTCGGCGGCCATCCCTTGCGCCCCTGAAAAGCGCGGTTGCACCGAGGGAAAAGGACTTGCCGTGGCAACCGCCTGCCTACGCCGCGGCTCGATCCACGCGGCCGAGGTAGCAGCCATTGCGGGCGGCGTGGAGGTGGACGAAAGCCACGGTCGGATCGGCGAGGAGTTCTGCGAGCTTGGCCTCCAGGGCGGCACCCTCGGTCACGTCGCCCGCGCGAAGCATTCCGGCGGCGTCGTAGGCGCGCACCGAGAGCAGGCGGGCGCGAAACATCGGTGGCACCGTGCCGGCCGGCGGCACGGCGCTCGGAACGCCGGCGCGCACGTAGATCGGTCCGGACGCGCGAAAGGGCGAGTCGGACTCCAGATGCGCGAAGGGCAACAACAGGAGCGTCTCGCCGGGCGCGGCGTCCGCCAGGCTCACGCGGCAGGGGTAGCCGGGCGAGGCATCCGCGACGACGCGTCGGGCGTGGTGGCGCGCGGCGAGCTCCTCGTCGGAAAGGGCGAACAGCGGAGCGAAGCGGCCGGCAGGAAGCGCGGTGATTTGGAAGGAGTCGTTCATGACGCCGGCAGCGTCCCCGCGCGTCGTCCCGACTCCACCGATTCCGCGACGTTTCGGTCCCGCCCAGTCCGGCGGGGCGCAGCCTCGGCTCAGCGCCCGCGCGCCAGCTTCTCGTGGCTTTCCCAGTCATCATCCTCGCGGAGCATGCGCTCCCAAAGGCGCATGATGAGATCGCGCACGCGGGTCTCGCTCGGTTCGGTGGCGCGTGCGGCGATGAGTTCTTCGAAAGCGCGGTGCATGCGCTGCTTCTTGTCCGCGTAGGCGTCGGGGCGGAACGGCTCCTGGAAAAATGGCTCCACGATCTGCTCGAGGCGCTGGAAGGTCGTCGCGTCCCGCTCGCGCGTGTAGCGCTCGGTCAGGTCGTCGGACTTGACGCGGCTGGAGATGACGGCGCGCTTTTCCAGCGAGGCGAGGCGACGGGCGCGCTCCAGGATCTCGGACGCGAGGCGGTGCCGTTCGCCGGCATCCGGCGAACGTTGAAAATCGCGCTCCAACTTCAGCACGTCTGCTTCCAGGGCCTTCAGCTCCGCGAAACTCATGCGCGCGGATCATAGCCGCGACACCAATTCTGCAAAGGCGAGAATTACCGGAGGCGCGCCCGCCGCGCGCCGGACGTGCACGGCCACCGGCCGGCGACTTGAACAGAGAATCAGTTCAGCGACGGGTCGTCCGGCGCCGTGGCGAGGATGCGCCACATCGGCCCCAGGCTGCCGAGTGCGTCCGCCCACAGGTCCGGGGCGCGCGCGAGCGAGAGGTGCGCCGCGGCCGTCGGCACCACGAGCCAGGCGCCCTGCGCGATCTCGGCCTCCACCTGCCCGGCCGACCATCCCGCGTAGCCCACGAAGCCCCGCAGGCGCGCCGCCTTGCCGCTCTCGACCAAGGCGGCTACCTCGTCGAGGCCGAGGGCATGCCGGATCACGCCGCGCTTCTTGCGCGCCTGCCACGCGAAGTCGGCGAAGACCAGCCGGTCGGCCTGCACGGGACCGCCCTGGAACACGGGCACCCGCGCGAGCGCCTCGGCTGGGTCGGCCGCGGGGATCAGCTCGGCGGCGTTGCGCTCCAGGGGGCGGTTCAGCACGAGGCCGAAGGCGCCCTCGTCGGCCTCGTGCTGGCAAAGGAACACCACCGCGCGCCGGAAATTCGGGTCGCGCATCGAGGGGTGCGCCACCAGCAGGTGGCCGGAAAGG
>CALMOL010000532.1 GCA_937871685.1 uncultured Verrucomicrobiota bacterium | reverse complement strand
CCATTGCGCGCGGCGCCAGCCGCCTGGGATTGCCCCACGCGCCCGGGCATTCTCGCTCGTTGGCTCGATTCTTGGCGCTGCGCGCCGCAATGGCGCCCGGAGGTCGCGCCATCCACCTCGATGGCAAGCGCGGCGCGAGCGAAGTCCTTGTGGCGTGGCCGTTTTCCTTCGTTCGAGGCAGGCCCGGCCGAGACTCGCTTCGTCCTGGCGGCGGCCGGTTTCCGCCCTTACGGGCGGCGGGCCATGCCGACGGAACTCCCCTCCGCCCCGCCGAATCGCGCTCCTGCCTTCCTGGATGCGCCGGTCGCGCCGCCCGCGGGCCGGCGGCTGCGGCTGGGCTTCGTGCTGCTGCTGGTGGCGGGGATGACGGTGCTTTTCGGGGCGGTGATCTGGCCTTTCGTCCAGGCGCTGATCCTGGCCGCGATCTTCGCGGGGCTGGCGCGTCCGCTCCACCTCTGGCTGGCGCGGAAGCTGGGCGGGCGGGAGACGCTCGCCTCGGCGCTCACGCTGTTGATTCTTTGCCTGGTGGTGGCCGCGCCGCTCGCGGCCTTTCTGCTCGTGGGGACGAAGCAGGCGATCAACGTGGGCAACCAGGCGATCCCGTGGATCCAGCAAAACTTCTCCGGCGGCGGCTCCTTCGACGCGCACGGCTGGCTCGTGCAGCGCTTCCCGGCGCTGGCCGATTATGTGCCGAGCCAGGAAGAACTCGTCGGGCACGCCACGAACACGGCGAAGGCCGTCGGCGGCTGGCTGGTGGGCGCGGCGTCGAGCTTTGGCGCGGGCACGGTCAACTTCGCGGTGAGCTTGTTCGTGATGCTCTACGCGATGTTTTACTTCCTCAAGGACGGGCCGGCCGTGCTGACGCGGATCTTTCATTACCTGCCGCTGAGCCACGAGGACGAGGTGCGGATGTTCCAGCGGTTCATGTCGGTGGCGCGCGCCACGGTGAAGGGCACGCTGGTGATCGGCGCGGTGCAGGGGGCGCTGGCCGGCGCGGCGCTTTGGGTGGCGGGCATCGGGGGCGCGGCGTTCTGGGGCGCGGTGATGGCCTTTTTGTCGGTGGTGCCCGGCATCGGCGCGGCGCTGGTTTGGATTCCGGCGGTGATTTACCTGCTGGTCACCGGGAAGACCCTGGCGGGGATCCTCCTGGCCGGGGGGTGCGCCGGGGTGGTGGGCACCATCGACAACGGTTTGCGCCCGAAGCTCGTGGGCAAGGATTCCCGGATGCCCGACCTGCTCATCCTGATCGGCACGCTGGGCGGGATTTATCTGTTTGGCCCGGCCGGCTTCATCCTGGGGCCGGTAGCGTGCGGCCTGTTCCTCACCGCGTGGGATATCTACGGCCGCGCCTTCCGCGACGTGCTGCCGCCGGTGAAGAGCCTGCACACGGTGGCAGGTGAAACGGGGGTAGAATAAGTCCGCGCCCTCCACAGGAAGCGGTGTCCCAGCGCCAGCGGCGTTGAATCCTACAGCCCAGGGCCCGAGGCAGGACGCAGCTCATCGTTACGACATTGTTGGATTGACAGCGTCGCCGGCCGTCAAAAGAATCGCGTCGCTGGCCGCGCAACCCCAACCCCAAAACGAACCCATATGCATAACCCCGTCGGCTGGTTTGAAATCTACGTTCAAGGCGCGATGCGGCCATAGGCGCATCGTCCCAGAAGTTATCGTGAAAATCATCGGGAGAACGATGCAAATTGGGAACAGGAGTGGGAACAAGTTCACTGGTGTCTGAGAGTGTTTTCCGTGTGTGGGGATGGCCGGAAAGGCGGGATCGGACCGCCTCGCCAGCGAGGTGGAGTCAGGCGGCGAGGTGGTCCTCGGCCTGCGCCAGCGCGGCGTCGCGCATGTCGTCCAGCAGCGAAAGCGCCTCCGTGGCGTCGCCTTCGATCTCCCAGGTTCCGCTGAGGATGAACGTGTAGAACTGCCCGAGGGTGAGGCCCATTCGGGCGGCCCGCTTCCTCGCGTCTTCGATCCAAGCGGCGGGCAGGTTCAAGGTCACGTCCGCCGGCGGGTTGATCCGCCCCGCGAGCGCCGCGGTCTGGCGGTAAAGCTCGGCGACGCGGGCGGAATCGCTGCCCAGGAAGCGGAGGCCCGCGCCCTCGGCGCGCAGGCGGTTGATCGCGGCTAGGCCGGTGCGAGGGGTTTTCTTCGTCGTGGTAGCCATAGGTCGTGCGTGTTCGGGGTCTATGGTCAGGCGGTGGCGGGCGCGCCGGCCGGCTCGTCCTCGGCGTAGTCGCCCAGCAGGTTGTTGGCGAGGCGGTCCACGCCCTCGTCGAGCACCCCGCCGTGCCAGCCGGAGAGCAGGAAGGTGAAGAACTCGGCGAGGTCGAAGCCCAAGCGGGCAGCGTCGAGGCGCGACTGGTCCACGCTCCAGCGGGGCAGGTGGACGGTGAGCGTCAGCGGCGCGCAGTGGGCTTTCGTGGCCGCGATCAGCTCGTGAGCCAGCGCGAGGAACGTCGGCGGATAATACGGCGGGCGGTTGCGCTCGGTCTCGAAGTTCTCGTGCGCGCGGGCGCAGAGGGCGCGGAGGCTGGCTGGCACGGGCGGGAGCGTGGCGCCGGGGGCAGGGAATTGCGGGGCAGCGTGTTTCATGGGTCGTGTGTGGTCGTGGTCCATGGGTGGTGCTCAGGCGGCTTCCAGCGCGCTGATGCGCTTCTCGATGTCAGCGAGCGCGGCCGCGCGCTCCTCGGCCTTCGTCCGCGCGGGCGCCGGACCCGCCCCGAGGACGGGGAGCCTCACCATCCGCGGCGGGTTCTCCGGGTCATCCTGCGCCGTCCAGCGCAGCAGGTCGGCCACGGCGGACAAGCTCACGTATTCGGACTCCGGCCAATGGACCAGCCAGCGCTTTTTCAGGCTGTCGGCGATGAACTTCGGCGAGAGGCCGAAATACCAGCAGGCGATGCCGATGGACACCCATTCGGCCCGGCCCAGCGTCCGGGGCGGCTCGCCGATCTTCTCGACCATGAACTGGCCGCACGGGTGCTCGATGAGCGTGTGCCACGCGATCTCGTGTTCCCAATCTTTCACGTCGAGGCGGAAGGCGATGAGGAAGTCGCTCGGCCCCGTCCACCGCGCGGCGTCCTTGTGGTCGGACTCCGGGGCGAGGTCGAAGGTCGCGGGGAACGATCGCACCGGCTGGCCGTCGCCGTCGTAGTGCAGGAGGTCTAGCCCGGGGCTCAGGAGGTGCTCGGTCGCGCGCCAGCCGTTCCACACGTCTTGCGCAAGGGCGGCCCGGATGAGCGCGGCGGAGAAGAGGTGGCGCTCTTCGGGCCGGCGGCGCTGCTCGGCGGCGAAACCGGCGCGCACGAGGAACTCGTCGAGCGGCACGTCGGCCGCTTTCGCGTCGGCGCGCAGCGTGGCGAGGAAACGCCGGCCGTCGGCCAGGAAGGCGCGATCAGCGGCGGAGGAGGAAGCGGCAGCACGGGCGGCCGCGAGGGACTGACGGGGGGCCGCGATGGCGGCGGGATTCAGCTTGGTGGGCTTCATTGTATCGCAATGCCGTGGAGACCATCCAAACCACGAAAAAGCCGCCTAGCCTGACAGCGCGATACGCGTTCGAGGCCCCAGCACCACCTGGGTTCCCCTAGTCAGACTAGACGGCTTTTTTCTTCTCTTCGGGTTGAGTGCGCTCGGGTTGGTGCCCGGGGAAGAGTGCGCAATCGCTGTATCGCAGCGACGGCGGATGGAATCACGGCCCCTCGGTGGGCGCAAGCGCGAACTCCGGGCGTCAGGATCTCGGATGCTCGATGATCGTGACCCGCGTCCGGCGTCTTTTGACCGCCGCCGATACCACCACCGCGCGCACGGCCGAGAGCGCGTAGCGCGGCGAGCGGTAGCCGAAGTCGAGCGCGGCCACCTTTGCCTTGCGTAGGGCCTCACGGGCGGCGCGGGGCGTGAGCTTCCACAGCGCGGCGACCTCCGCGAGCGAAACACAGGTCACCTCTTCCACGAGACGCGTGCGGATGGCCTCAGCGTCGTTGGATGCGAGGAAGTATTTGACCGCTGCATCGGCGGCCGTGCGCACCGCGGCGAGGAGGTCGGCCTTTGTGATAGTCAGGGGTGCGCTCATCTGCGGGAAGTGGACGGTGGATGACCGCGCATGCGCCGCCCGGTGGTAAGTGAGTCGTCCGCGGCACCCAAACTGGACGGCGCCGGCAGAGCTCGGTCAAAGCGGCGGCGGGTTCCTGCGTGCGCCAATGCGCTTGGCCGCCAGCGCTTCTTCCAAATCTTGTAGCAGGATGCGCGGCGAGGTGACGCCAAGTGCGTAGCTCGCGGCCAGCCGGCGGTTCTTGACCGCTGCACTGATGCTCGCCGCGGTGAGGCCGACCATCGCTCCCGCTTGCGCATAGGTCAGCGCCACTGCTGGTTTTACCGCTGCGACCATTGCGGTGAGAAACTCGGGACGCACCATCACGCGCTCGAAGGCATCGGCCAACGAAGCGCGGAGGAGATCCGCGGGAACGGTGAAAGAGAGGTCATGTTTTGTCTCGCGTGCAGGGAAGTTGCTCATGCATCCCGAATCGCACGCTCGGCTGGCCGCGCGGCCATGGCGCCGATGCTCTCGCCGGCCGGAGGCGCCAAGCAAATGGCGTTGAGGTGATCGAAACATGACGGCTTCCGCGCTCGAAGTGAGTCATCGTGGGCCTCGGGGTGCGGCGCTCAGTTCCACGCTTGAAGCGCCAAGAATCCGCAGATTTCTCACGCTTGCGCGGGCGCCCTACCGCGGTGCATCCTCAGTGGTCGTTCCTCCTCCCCCCGCCATGAGCATCCACCGCCGGCCCAACCTGCTCGGGAAAGGCATCTACACCGTTCCTGACGCCTCGCGGCTCAGCCAAGTGTCGATGCGGCGCATTCGCTACTGGCTCAAGGGCTTGCCATCCGAGAAGGCCGATGAGAAAACCGGTCGTCTGTGGCAGGGCGAGCATCGGCCCATTGATGACAAGCTGGCCCTGGGCTTCCTCGATCTACAGGAGGTTCGTTTCATCGATGCCTTCTTGGAAGCCGGGGTGACTTGGCGCCTGTTGCGGGCTGCGCACGCCAAGGCGCGGGAACGCTACGGAACCGAGCACCCCTTCTGCACCCGACGCTTCGTCACGGATGGCCGGCACATCATCGAGGCCATCGCCGCCGAGCCAGGCGGCATCGCCTACGAGGAAGTCGCCCAAAGCCAGCGCGTTTTCCCGCGGGTCATCGAGCCATTCTTCCGCGAGTTGGAGTTCTGCGACACCGACCAGTTGGTCCGCCGCTGGTGGCCCTTGGGCAAGGACCGCGCGGTGGTCCTGGATCCGCAGCGACAATTCGGACAGCCGATCTCCGCCGTCTCTGGCGTGGCGACGGAGGTTTTTCAAGCGGCTTCCAAGGCCGGCCAGACGGTGATTGAGATCGCCGAGTGGTTTGAGGTGGACGTGCCCTCGGTGCGCGACGCGCTGGAATTCGAGCGGAGGCTGGTGGCGTGAGGTTCTTCCTCGACAACAACCTTTCGCCCCGCGTCGCCCGCGCCCTTCACTGTCTTGTCGAACCGAAGCACTCGGTTGCTCACCTGAAAGACCAGTTCGCGCCGGACACCAAGGACGTGGACTGGATGAATGCCCTCGCCGTGCAGCCGGGCTGGGTCATCCTCTCCGCCGACGTCGCAATCAGCCGCAACCCGCACGAGGTCGAGGCTTGGAAGCGCGCCGGGCACCCGATCTTCTTCCTCAAGAACGCCTGGAGCCAACAACCGTTCTGGGAGCAAGCCTCGCGGCTGTTTCACCTCTTCCCCGACATCCTCAAGCGAGCTGAGAGGGCGCGTCCCGGCGAAGCCTTCATGGTTCCCTTCAAAGGAAAGATCGAGGGGCCGTAGTCCCTTGGGTTGCGTTTGGGTGCGGAGCATGAGATGCCCGCGCGCCATGAACGCGCCGGTGCAGCCCGACATCTTCCGCGACAGGATCTCGCACAAGCTGGCCTTTCCCATCGGCTACGAGTTTCTGCGCGAGCACTTCGGGGAGCTGGCTGGCTGGGCCGGGGCACGCTTTTGGTTCTTGGCGAACACGACCATCTTTGCCTCCGAGTTCGCCCGGATCCTGCGCACCCAAGTGCCGTATCCGATTCTCAGCGTCGGTCACCGAATGGAGCAGCATTCGCCGAGGTATGTGCCCGCGCACATGGAGTTCGCCGTTTATCCCGTAGCCCGGCAGCTCAAGAGCGTGGCCCGCGCCGCACTGGCGCCCGAGCTCTTGGCAATCCTGCGCGCGTTCGCCGCGAGGGAGCGAGACTACGATCGTTCTGTGAACCGGGTGGACGTGCTCTTCGACCCGGTGGAAGTCACCTGCCGAATGAAGTAGCGGAAGCGGGCACACTGTATGAGTTGCGGGCGCGGGTCGTGCTTCTGCTCGACCTGTGGCCATCTACTCCCTCGCCGTGCAGACCGTCTCGCGTTCGGCGGGACGTTCCGCCGTGGGGGTAGCCGCCTACCTCCGCCGGGACGCCCGCTCGGCCGGCGGGCGGACCTGGGACTTCTGGCGTGGCGCCGAAGACGTGCTCGCGGCTGGCACCGTCGGTCCGGTAAACTGGCACGCCGCCGAGGCGGCCGAGCGCCGACGTGACGCCGTGGTGGGACGCACGATTATCCTCGCCCTTCCTTTCGAGCTTCCGCTCGATGCCCAAGCCAACCTCACGGCCGGCTTGGCGGAATGGCTGCGCGGCGAGCATGGCGTGGCCGCTGAGTGGGCAATTCATCGCGCGCCGGTCGAGAGCAGCGTCGGCTACCGCAACGTCCACGCGCACGTCCTCATATCCTCCCGGCGGGTAGGAGCCGACGGTCAGCCGGGGGAGAAGACGCGCGAACTGGACGACCGGGCGAGGGGCAGCAAGGTCATCCGGCGATGGCGGGAGTATTGGCAGGACGCCACGAACCTCGCCTTGGCCGAGCATGGATCCGCGGAGCGGGTGGACTGCCGCTCGCTCCTCGCCCGCGGGATCACCCGCCCGCCGCGCAAACACCTTACGCCCAGGGAAGCGGCGAAGGTCCGCGCCGGCTACCAAGTCCCCGCTGCCATCCACAACGCCGAGGTGGACGAGTGGGAGCGCCTCCAGATGGAGGAAGATCTTGAACGCCAACACGATGAGCACCTCCGAAGAATCACCGATCGAGCAAATCGCGACCTTGAACGCCGAGAACGAGCGGCTCTCGAGCGAGAACGAGTCGCTTCAGTCACAGCTCATCTCCTCCTTGGCGCTGCTCACGCAAGCGCAGGAAGACCAGCGCGCCGCGGCCTACTTCTGTCTCGACGGCGGGCTGCCCTTCGAACGATGGCTCGACGCGAGGAGCATCGTGGAGATTTCCATGCGGCCGGCCCCCTCAATGATCGGCGAGGCGGAGGACGCCCCGATGGGCTGGATCGTGGAGGGCAACGGCCAGAGGATCGACCCGCCGGCCCCTGGGAGTTACCCGAGCCAGGAAGCGGCCCGCGCGGCGATGCGTCTGCTGGTGAAGGAGCTGGAAACGATCCGCTCGGGACGATCCGCGACGAGGGACGAGAGCATGTTGCAGGCGATGCCGGCGCCGACTCATACAGTGTGCCCAAGCTCAAGTCCGTGATGCCACCGCCTCCCCGCCGCCGGCGCTAAGTCTCGGCCGTCGGCCGCTGGGTCGAGGGCTCGGGCGAGATGGCGAGAAATCAGCGAGGTTTGAAGAAAAGCGCGCTGCCTCGAGCGTCCTCGTGGAAGTGGTAGTTGTCGGCGCGCGCCAGCTCCTCCCACGCGTGCCGCATGAAGGGCGGCGTTTCAGCCGTCCAGTTGGGGTAGGTTTTCCAGTGCTCGGCAAGGCGGGGCTCGAAGTCGGCGAGCACCATGTTGAAGGCGGCGGCCCGGGAATCTCCCATCAGCAAGGGTTCTTCAACGTCCAGAGTTGGGTTGCCCAAGCGCGTCGCGGCGATTTTGGCGAACTGGATCAGCATGAGCCAGAAACAGCCTGCCGCCTCGAATGCCACATTCGCGAGATGCTGTCCGGTGTTCCAATAGCGTTGCCGCTCCGCCGCCGCGCGCTGGCGGGAGTCGGCTGTGATCTGGCGGAACATGGCAATTTCTTCGCGGTGGCCGGCTGGCGCCATGGCCTTCGCTGAGAGAACGCAGGCAGCGAACTCCGACTGGAGAATGTCCGCGTGATAGCGCGCCACCTGCGAGATCTCGAACCCGGCACCCGAGCGCCGGATGGGGATCGGCTTCGAGCACCCCCGCTTGCTGTCATCCACGCAGTGCGCAACTTCGTGGTGCAAGGCGTATTCCGCAATGTGGAGGGTAGGATCCCACCCTTCGCGCTCGGGCTTGTTGTTCAGCTCAATCCACAGAGCGCACACAGGATAGAGCCGGAGCACGATCGAGCACCGGACCTCGCCGCTTTCGTCGGTCCGGCAGATCGTTTTGCCGATTCCAGCCACCACCGTGTTGTCCGAGTAAGTGGCTTCTGGGTCGAGCCTCTTGATGGTCGGCCCGTATTCTTCATCGGTGGTGAGGGCGATGAGCTGGATGCAACCGGGCGGCGCCCCTACATCCTCGATCGCTCGCGCGCAGTGATCCTCCACGAAGCGACAGAATTCCTCCGGCAAAGATTCCACGGGAGCGATGATCGCAACGGTTATGGAAGGAATCGTGGAGTCCGGCGGCGCAGAATGATCAGTTTCCACGGCACATGAGGGGTCACTTGATCCAAACATCGGGCACAACGCCCTCATGCGCGAGATCCGTGACGAGCTTGGTCGGCTGCTCGTGCGCTTGGGCCGCACGCGGGAGGACTGCGGCGGCAACCTGCTGATCTACCGGCGCTCGGTGAACGTTTACTCATGGCTGGATGGCTACGCGGTGCAGAGTGCCATGAGGAGGGCCGGGATGTGCCGGCGATGGAGCAACTATGCCCGCTCGCTCATCACGCGCACCGTCGTCAGGGAAGCGCGGCCGGCAGGCGATTCCGCGCTGTGGGCGTGGACGTGGGCCGCGGACTCACTGGCGCAGACGCGGGTGATCTATGGCCAACTCACGCTCACCGGCCGGACAGCTACCGTGGCTGGGACGTGACGCCGGCGGAGGGCTTTGAGACGCGTGCGGCGGAAATGACCAAGCGGCAGCTCCTCAAAGGCGGTCTCAAGCTCGCGGTGCTACTCGGGGCGGTGTGGCCGGAGTAATAGGCCAGCTTGTTCAAGCAAGCGTGGCGCTACCGGGCGGCGGGTCTTTTGGCGCCCTTTGCCAGCTCGCGGCAAGCGTTCCTGTCTCTTCTCCAGCGCGGCGCGGACCGCCTCGCGGTTAAAGCGGATACAGTGCGCGCTGATTTCCACGCGCGGCACGCGACCGGTGCGCGCGGCGTGCATCAGCCGGGCGCGTGGGATGGCCAAATCGGCGGCCATCTCGTCGGGGGTGAAGAGGCGGCTAGACAGAAGCTGCCCGCACGTCGGGCACATAGAGGCAGCGAGCATCCTCCACGCTCGACCTCGCGGAGGAAATTGTCGAAGGTGTCGCTCGCTGGCGAAGAATCATGAAGACCGCGACCGCAAAGATCCTCGCCCGCATCGTGCGCGCCGAGCGCCCGCCCGTCGTGCAGATCGACACCTCCGTGAGCGCCGCCTACGTCCAGCTCGCCGCCGGCACGAAGGTCGCCCGCACCGAGGTCGTCGCGCTCAAGCCCCGCCTCGTCACGATTGACCTCGACACGGCCGGCCGCGTGCTCGGCGTCGAGGTCATCGGCGCGCAAGACCTCGCCGCCGAATCCCTGCTCCAGCTCGCCGGCATCACCCTCACGCCGCGCCGCGTGCTCGCGCAGGCGCGCTACGGGCCCCTCGGCGCGCCGGGGGCCGCCACGGCGAGGCGCGCTCCCGCCAAGCCCGCGCGGCGCCAGCCAGCCGCGGCGCTGCCCACCGAAGCCGATACGACATGAACGCAGCGACCTTCGTCCAGCATGACGGCCAGGAACTCGGCCCCTACGATGATGAGGAAGTCTGTCGGCGCTTGGCCGACGGCCGGCTGGCCTACGAGGACATGGCATGGCGCGAGGGGTGGGAGGAGTGGCAACCGTTGCACGAGTTCTACATGCCAGCGGAGGAAGGCGCGCCCGCGCCGGCACCGGCTCTCGCAGAGGCTCCGCGAACTATTCATCCCGACCGGCTTCCTGGCCCGGCGCAGATCATCGCGCCGCCGGCGCGGACGGAGATTGAGCGCGAAGTGTGGAGCGGTCGGCCGTCGTTCCTCAACTACACGGGTTTCTTCCTCTTGGCGCTTCTACTCGGCGCGGCCGTCGTCTTCTTCGCGCTGAACACGCGGGCGGAACCTGCTGCTTTTTTCGGAGCGATCATCTGCGGACTGCTCGCGACGCTCACGCTGGCTAACGTGGTGTTGGATCGCGCCAGGAACCGTTACAGAGTGACGACGCGCAAGGTAGTGATCGAGCACGGGCTTATCGTGAAGAGCAGCAACGAGGTGCGCGTGAAGGACATCCGCAGCATCTCGGTCACGAAGCGCGGGCTTGGAGGATTCCTCGGCGTGGGCAACGTCGAATTCTCCTCCGCTGCGAGTGACCGAGCGGAGATCGTTTTCGCCGGAATCGCTGGCGCCGACGGCGTGCGGAACACCGTGCGAGCAGTCCAGGCTGATGTTGGCTGAGGCAGCGCAGATCCAACCCTGCGCGCGGCTCACTGCGCAATCGCTTCCTTGATGGTTTCCGTTTGGTCCGTGATGAGTTCCTCCAAGGTGGCTAGAAACTCCTGCATTGCGTCGGACGCTGGATCTTTGGCTGCGGTATCGCCGACGGCCGGCTTGCGCTGCGCGTCCACGCTGGCCCGATAGGCGTCGGCCTTCCGCTGGTCCTTCATCTGCCGCATCCGCGAGTCCACCGTAGAGTTCAGCTCAGCCGGCGTGGCGTTCGGGTTCGCATACTTGGCGTCATCCATCAGCTTTTTGCGCGTCTGCCGGAACTCCTCGCCGGTGTCCACGTTCAAGCCGGTCGCCGAGTTACCGAAGAGCGTCTTGCCGGCACCGTCGTAAAGGCCGGTCGCCTCTACGCGCTTCGCCATGTCCGGCGTGAGCGCGCCTTGCAACGTGGGCTTCAGCCGCTCCGCGAAGCTCGCCATGCTCGGCCGTTTATTGGCGTAAAAGTCAGTCCACTGCGGAAGCACGGAAGACCCGCCTTGATAAACGCCAACTCCAGCGCCGGCCCGAGGTGGGATGACGCCGTAGTCGTAGTGCTTATCGACTTCATAGTCTTCGATGTTCTCCCACGAGTCGTGGTGGGTGTCGTAGCCGGGGCCTGACCTTCTCGCCGGCTTCTTTTCCGGCTTCACTCCATCTCGCTCTCGCATTTCCTCCAGCGTCATCTTGGAGCCATCGGGACGACGGTTCCTGCCGAACATCCCACGCCGCATGTATTCGAGGTCATCCCCGCTGTAGTCGTGCTCGATCAGGTCGGCCCCGGCGTTGAGTAGCTTGCCTCCGACGTTGACTGCGCCTCGCACCACGCCGGAGTTAAGGACTGCCTTGCCGAGTCGAGTTCCGCCTTGAACCACGCCGCTGTCCTTGACCACCTTAGCGGCCTTGAGGAGCGCGGTGGCGCCTTGAATGAGCGAGAGGCCGAACTGCTGGCCGATGCCCACGAGGTCGATTTTCTTGAGCGCGTCGATGACTTGGCTGATGGCAGGTGCCACGGTTTCGGCGACACCCGCATAGAAGGTCTTCGCCAAGCCACCTGGCCCCATCATCTTGTCGCTGATTTCGTCGAAGAGTTTGGCGTTGCGGGACAGCATCTCGGCGCGCTTCTCCAGGCCGGCGCTGACGTTGGTGAAGAGGTCGCCGGCGAAGACTCGATTGAGCCGCGCGCCAGACTTGCCGAAAATCTCCATGCTCGCGGCGGTGCGAGCCGACGGGCTTTCGATCTTTGCGATGGCCTTGCCCACAGCTTCAAGCTGCTTCTCGGGCTGCATGGCTATCAGCTCGCGCAGACTCAGGCCGAGCTGATGCAATGCGCCCTGTTTGCCCGGATCGGCCAGCGCCTCCTGGAGGAACTTCTGCATTTTGTTTACGCCTGCCGCGGCGTCCTCGGCCTCGAGGCCGGCGTCGGTGAAGCGCTTTTGGAGGATGACGAGGTTCTTCACGCTGATGCCCGTCTGGTCGGAAAGGTCCGTGAGGGCGCCGCCGAGCTTGAAGATGTCGGCCACGCCCTCGGCAATCGCGTTGCCGGTGAAAGCCGCGGCGACGCCAGCACCAAAGCCCACGGCCGGTGCAGCGAGGCCTTTGACGCGGCTCTGGGCGGCGCCGAGGACTTGGCCGGCGCCGCGCTCGGCCGCGCCGAGGGCGGACTGCACGGGTTTGGGCAGCTTGAGGGCAAAGCTCTTCTTGGTACGGGCGGCGGCCTGCTCAGCCTTCCGTTCAACTTGCTGGAGGACGGCGTAGAAATCGCCGGCATCGAGGGTGATCTTGGATTTGAGTTCTGCGGGCATGGCGGAGGGGAAGTGAAAGGGTTTGGTGGTTCAGCGAGAAAGGCGCCGGGCGGCCTCGGCCATCTTGCGGCCGGCGTGGGCGAGCATGTCCTCGGCGGCGTTGTCCATGCCCTGTTGGAGGGCCGGCCCGCCGATCTTCTCGGCGCCGCTGGCGAGGTTGGCGAAGACAGCGGTTGGGGATTCCGGCGTGGCGCGGCGGCCGTAGGACTTTCCGGGGTTGCCTTTGGCGGAGACTTTGGCGCCGCCGGCCTTCCCGAAGGCTTGGGCTGCTTTGATGAATCCCGCAGCGACAGAGCCGCGGGCAATCTGGCGCGATTTGATGAGCTGGCCAGCGGCCGTGCGCACCTCGCGGGCGGTGTGTTTGCGGCCGGGGAAGCCTTGGAGCTTGCGCGGCAGGCGCGTCTTTCGGCTTTGCACGAGGCGCTGCGCCTTGCCGTCGCGGCGAAGGTCCGCCTCGATCTGCGCGGCAACTGCCTTGCGCGTGAGCTGATAGGCTCCTTTGACGCCCTTGCCGCCACCAGCGCCATTGTGGCGCCGCGGTTGACCGCCTCGGCGGCGTCCTTCTTGGTCGCGGACACCCACGCGCGACAGGCGCGCGTGAGGCCGGAGGTGTCGATGCCAGCGCTCATGGGGAGGTTTCGTAGGAGGCAGCAACGAGAGCTTCCACTTGGGCAAGCCCGCGTGGGTCGAACCGGGTGCAGGCGAGGCCTTCCTGGCGGTAGAAGATCAGTTGGTAGTGAAGTCCCTGGGCGTAGGGGAGTTCATGGAGGATCTCGCGCCGGCTCATCGCGCCGTGCGTGACCGCCGAGACGGCTTGGACGTATTCGGCTTCGTCCGCCGCCCGCGAGCTTTTGGGTGGGCGCTGCCGCCCGTTCCTCCCTTCGACTGAACGCGGAAGTCGCTGGCGTGAACGTCGGCCAGCACGGCGGCCGCAATGGGGTTGATTTCTGCGCCGAGGGCCTCGCTGATGCTTTGTTTTTCGGCCCACGCCTCGGCCTTGGCGCGCCAGGCGTGAATGGCACTTTCGCCCCACAGCGCCGTCACCTCCTCGTCGGGGGTGAGGCAGAGGAAGATGAAGTAGGCCGAGTCGGCAGCGCTGCGCATCGTCAAGCCGAGTCGCGCGCGGGCGGCCTGGCGACGGAAGGAGTAGGGCAGCAAGAGTTGGCCGCGGAAGGTGTGCGTCTCGGAGCGCGAGAACGCCTGGGCGGCGGCATCCTCCGGGTCGGGGGCGAGGTCGTAGTTGTGTTGCATGTGCTTTGGTGGGCTGGTTTTGGCTATCGGTGGGTGAAAGTCAGCGGCCGGCGATGGCTGCGGCGTGGCGGGAGCGCGCGGCTTCCTCGCGCTCTGCGGTGAAGTCCGGCCCGAGCAAGGCGGCGGGCAGCGCGTGGATGCGGTCCATGATTCCAGCGGTGCGATCCATCGCGGCTCGGATGCGGGGATCTGCGGGGCCTTCAAAGGCCGGCGCCAAGCGTTTGGCGATGGCCGTGAGGGCAGGAGGGACTTCGAGCGCCTGCTGGAGGTTCTTCAGCCCGGACGGAGCGGGGAGCGGGACCGGCTGCGCGGCGGGAGGGAGCGCAGCCGGCACAGCGCTCGGTCCGGCGGCGAGGTAGGCCTTGCGCGCGGCGGGGTCGTTCAGCACGGCATCCGGCATCGCGAACACGTAGCGCGATCGGGCGAGCAGAGACTCGGCGAGGGCTCGGACGTTTGGGTCTTCGTGGCGGCGGCGTTTGGCCGGCGGGGGCGGGGTCGTTTGCATGGTAAAAGGGTCAGACTTCGGCATTGGCGGGCTCCAAGTCCGCCTCCATTTCCGTGAAGAAGCGATCCATGATCACCTCGCCTTCCTCGGCGATCAGTGTGAGGGCACGATTCTTGGTCTCCTCGGGCAAGTGCGTCGCCGTGATGGCTTGTCGAACTGCGATGAAAGTGGCGCTCAGAAAACGCTCCACCAGTTCGGTGGGCAGCAATTCCCTTTCGGCCTCGGCGTTCTCGCGTTCGAGCTTCTTGGCCTGGGCGTTGGCGACGCGCAGCTTGGCACCGTAGAGGTCGCCGAAGACGGCCGCGCAGATTTGCGGGGTCGAGAAGGCCCCGTCCAGGCCGGACGTGAGGGACGCCGCGGTGAGCCGCTTGGCGAGCGTCTTGCGGTCGATCTCGAATTCGCGCGCGGCGGCTTCGAGGGTCCAGCGGGTGAGCGTCGGTGCCCTCACGTTGTCGCTCCTTTCTTTGCCCACCGTGCGTGCGCGGCGTGGCGAGCGATCGCGGCGCGCTGGGCTTCGGTCAGGGCATCGCGGCGGGCGCGGCCACCGGCGCGGCCCAGAGCCTTTGCAGCACGCTGTGTCTGCGTCTTGGTCGGCGGCGCGGGAGGCGCGGCGCGCTTCAATCCGATCTGCTTCCAGTAGGCGCCCGCAGCCTGGGCGCGGGCGCGTTTGTATGCCGCCATCAGCGCGCGCTCCTCCGTCCATTCCGCCGGCGTCATGTTGAGGTAATCGAAGGTCGCCAGCCGGGCTTGCAGCGCACACAAGTGGCACGGCACGGCGTTCAGGAAGTCGATCTCCTCCAGAAGCCGGTCCGTCTCTGGCGTGAATCCCGAAACCTCGGGGGCATGCGTAGCGTCAGGCATGGTAAAGGGGGAATTTCGAAAAGTTTCGCACCTAGCTGGAAGCCGCACCGGCTACCTGCGTGGAGGTTTCAGGCTGGGAAGGACCCGTGAAGGCCAGCGCCTTGGACTGTCTCTCCGCGTCCTTGATCTGCCCCCTGAGGAACGCCTCGGCCATGCGCGCCGCGGTCGCTGTGTCCCCGGCGAATACGATAGGGCAGAACCGCCGCGTCCACGCCGCCACGGTGCCCAGCACAGCGTTCGGGTGAATGCCTGTCCGGCCGGCGGGCGCGCCAGGGGCGCCGGCCTGGAGGCACTGCCAGAGCGTCCCTTCGACCACGACGATGAAGCGCCCGACGTAGCGGCTGCGGCGAAGCTCACGCTCAAACCGCTCGCGCTCCCGTCCAACGCAGGCCAGGAAGTCCGGCACGGTCTTGCGCTCGACGACAACGCCATCGGTCAGGGCGGCGAGGGCCACGTCGCCCGTCTCCAGCGTGCCCCACTCAACGCGCGCAGCGTCGGAGAAGTGTTTCTCCCACGGGTGAGGTGCCGGCTCGCGGTTATCGATGAGGATGCGGAAGGACCGCGCGGCCGGCGATTTCTCGGTCCTCGATCCGCACTTCCCCCCAATCCCCTCAATACCCCCTAAGACCTTAGAGATTCCCGATTTCTCTAGGGCGCTACCCCCTATTGAGGGGATTGGGGGGATTGAGGGGACGCCAGAAGCGAGGCGGTTGCTCATACCGAAGGCCCCCCTTTGCTGAAGGTGTAGGTTTTCACGATCCTCGTGCCGTCGCTTGCCCCGGTGTCGGTGTGCCGTTCGAGCAAGGTTTCGCCGCGGGAAACGCGGTGCGCGTCGGCTTGAATCGTCTCGGTTCCCGCGGGCGCGTCCCGGTAGAGCCGGCCCATGATTCGTCCGACGTGCCGTGCTACCTTCTCGGCGCCGTCCGTGCTCCGCCCACCGGGTAGCGTGATGCCGTCCTCCTCGCACAGCTCGGCGATGTTGCTGGCGGTGAGTGGCTTGCCCAGCCGGGCAGCGTGGTCCACCGATTGGGCCACGATGCGCAGCCAGGCGAGCGAGGGATTGGAGACGCGCTCCTGAGCTGCGCGGTGCCCGTCGAGAAGCGGGGCAGCCTGGAAGACGCAATCCACAATCCAAGCCAGCACGCCGGCCCATTCGCGGCGGTCATGGTCGCCCGGCTCAGGATGGTGCAGCCGGCCGGTTTCTACCCACGCGCGCACCACGCTGAACGCGGCCGCGAGGTATCGCAGGCGGTGGGCGCGCACGTGGGCCAGCAGGTCGCCCTCCGGCCACTCGTGGAAGCGGTATGCGGCCGGTCGCTTTGTGATCCGAACGATGGCGCAGCGGTTGGCCAGGTCGGGCGTGCTCTCGATCCCGTTGGAGGTCAGGAAGACGAACACGCGGCGCGGGTTCACCTCCACGGTCCGGCCACCTGGCAACCGGCAAGGGAATGTGTCGGCCGTCGCGAAGCTTTCGAGCAGCGTCGAGTCTAGCCGGCCGCGCAGGTTGTCCACGCACACGAAGGGACGCGCACTGGCTAATGCGGTGCGAAAACTCTCGTCGAGGCTGCCCACGCCGCCCACGCTCTGCGAGACGTGCTTGAGCTCCTCGCCGTAGATCGCCGCGACCAGCTTGGCACGGTAGCCTTTGCCGCTCTGCGATTGGTCGGCCTCGCCGGCGTCGAAGGGCGCCGGCTCGCGCAAGAAATTCCCAAACTGCAGCGCCGGGGAAATCATCGCTGCGAGCGCGCGGGAGCGGTCGCTCGGCGTCAGAAAGCTGAAGTCGCGTAGCAACCCGGCCAGCGCCTCGGCGGCCTCGTCCGGTGGTGGTAAGCCGGCCTCGGCCAGCTCGCCATCGCGCACAAGCACGCCGCCCAGTTCGCGGTGGTAGCCCTTGCCCAGCACGCGCATGCGCCCGGCTTCATCCGACAACGCCACGGGTCCGTTGCTGATGAGCGCCAGCGGCGGCAGCTTGGCCGCCTCGGTCGTAGCGAGCAGCAGCTTGGCGTCGGCGTGTGAGCACGGACGCGGCGCCCAGTAGGTATCCGTTTTGCTGCGACGAAGCACAAGCACGCGGCCGAACTTCTCGATGCGGGAGCAAAACGCCGCTTCGTCGAGAACACGCACGCCGCCGGCCGTGTCGAGTTCTACGACCGTGCCGCCGTGATGAAAGAAGGTCGGCGGATTCCTCTCCGCCATGCGACCGAAGATGCGCGCCGCGCTCTCGGAAATGGTCACGCCATTATCCGGCAGGGGCAGCGCCCCCTGCGGGAGCAGGTGCCACGGGACGACGCGGCGGTCCTCGTGCGCGAGATCTCGCACCACGCGCGGCGGCGCGCTTTCGTGTTCGGGGTCAGCGGGCGCGTGCATCGGCAGGCAAGGGGCTCGAGGTGACGCCGGCGCCTGGCGCGGCGGGGATGAGAGTTCCCAGCGCATCCAGCGCGTGGGGTGCCATGCGGAGAACGTCGTTCAGATCTTTCGCGGGCCGGCCATCAGCTTGGCGGAGACCGTCGAGATCGTAGGCGTCCGGCTCGGCGGCGCGGGCGGTGCGAAGCTGCCTGCCCCACGCGATCATCGCGGCGAGGCCAGCTTGGTCGGCATGAGGGAACAACCGAACACGGCGGGTGCGGAAGCCTCGCAGCGCCTCGGCCGGGATCTGCTGACTCGCGCCGAGCATCGCCACGGCGGCGGTGTCGTGGGCGCGGCCCTCTCGCATGATGAGCGCATGGGCGGCCAGCAGGTCGGGCGCCCCCTCGACGAGCAACACCACCGGATAGGACGCGGCCTCGCGGATGCCCAGCGGCCACGCCTGCCAGGATCCGGCCGCCGTGTGGGCCTTCCGCTCGCCCAGGAGTCCCGGCACAGTAGGGAAGGGCTGACCATCCATGCGCCGCGCTTGGGCGCACCAGCAGGACGAGTCGGTCACGACCCATGCGCCGAAGCCGCAGGAGCGGCCGACGCGTAGCAGGCCGCGTCGGACCGCCTCGGCCACGCCGTCGGGCGCGATACCCCGCTGGCGAGCAACTTGGATGATCTGCGAGGTGTTCGGCTCGACGAGAGCGAGGCGTGAGAGGTCGGGCCGCTTGTCCTCGGCGCGCGGCACTTCCCGGCGGCCACGCCGCGGCAGCGGCCGTGGAAGGCGCGCCGGCGTGTCCACCGCGCACGGGCCAGTCAGCCCCAAGCGGCCGGACAATTCGCGGATGGCGGCACCGTTGCCGATGCCCTGCGCGGCGGCGAACAGCGCAATGCTGTCAAGCCTCAAGTTGGCGGCGCGATCTACGAACAGTAGCTCGCCGGAGCGGCCCGGCCACAGTTCGCAGCTCGGCGTATGGTCCTCGCGCAGCGGCGAACGGAAGCGCACGCCCGGCCGGTCGGGAAGCTGGAAGCCGCACAAAGCGGCGGCGGCGCGCACGTCGAGGCGCTCTTTGATGGCCGTGACGCGATCCGACCGAAGAAAGGTGGTGGCCGTCATCGAAGGGCCTCCCGGTTTACGGCTTCGGTTTCACGCTGGGTAAGCGCGTCCAGGCACGGCCAATACAGGCGCGCCATCAGCGGCTCAAGGGCCGCGAGAATTCGTTGTAGCATGGGCAGTTGCCCCACGTCTGCGCTGTGCTCTGTGCCCTTCGTCGGCGTGAAAAACGACTTTGGGGAACCGGCCTTGCGCTTGCTCGCGGGGTCGGTTTCTCCGTTTAGAGGTCAGGCGGTCTGTTCCTGGTTGCTCATCAGGTCGCGCAAATACGACATGAGGCTGTCGTAGCTGATCAGCCTCACGCCCTTTTTGGCGCCTTTGGGTCGCAACGAAATGGATCGCACCGGCGGCCGATGGCCGTTGAGGTCATTGGGGAGCACGAGCTGGTTAAGCTTCGTGCGGGTCAGGCCCGAGTGTGGGCAGGGGGAACCCGAGGGCGGCAGGCGCAAGAACTCAGGTTTGATTTGCGTCCCAAGAGCCGGCGGGACGGTCACCGGGTCCGCCGTGGTGGGGCGGACGGCCGTGGAATGCGCAGGAGGCATGAAGAAGCCTCGGCGCCGATCTTTTTGTGCCGGCTGTCAGATCGGCGGATGCCCTGTGTCAGATTTTGAGATGCGCGATTTTTTCCCACTTGAAGCGCGACGTGCTTCTGCTGGTCGCCGCGTCCTGACGTCCGATGCGTCCCGCCGGTTTTTCCGCCCATCCGGCCGGAATCGGCCATCAGCCGACCGTTTCGGGGCGTCTGCGGTGTCAACGACATTCGCAGAGTTTTTTTCATTTTTTCCGGCCCAACGTGCTTCCGCAGCCTTCCTTGCACGCTCCGAGGTGGAATCAGCCACGAATTTGTCAACGCGCTCGCGCAGCCAGACGCATTCTATGAGAGAGAACGTCTCTTTCTCCTGTTCAAGCCGATGGATTTCGTAACCCTCTTCTGGTAGTGGGGAATTGTGACTCCTCTCGTAGTCGGCGCGCTCCATCTCATGGATCAGCTCTTTGGCCCGCGTGACATTCTCCGAGCGCGCTGCGTATCGGATCCGTAGCGAGTAGGAAACTCGATCCTGCCAAGGAATCTCGGAGATCGTTTGGCCAAACTTCGACCGCAGTTCTTCCGCACAGGCGCTGATCTGACGCATGTGAAGTTCGGTTCTTTGCGCGGCGCGCATTCTTCCGGTGTCCTCTTCAAGATCGTGCAACTGCACGGCGAGTTCGCTGGCATCAAGAATTTGGAGGGCAAGCTTTGCTGCGTCCGCAGGATTTCCCACGCGTCCCGTCGCGACCAACAACGAGGCAGTCTGAAAGACGAAGGTGTGCTTGGGAGATTCTTTCACGATTCGATCCTCGGTAACTTGTTCAGTTCCACGCGCAGGGTCTCAATCTCCGCGTGAGAGTAGGTCTCGTGCGCCCCGGCGATGGCATGGCCGGAAAGCCTTTTTCGATTCTCGGACGACACACCGGCGTTCAACAGACCGCTGATGAAGGTGTGCCTCAGTCCGTGAAATCCCAGACCGAGCACGCGGCGCCCCTTCGTGCCGACTGCCTCGCGCAACGTTGGCACGACGATGCCGGCTTTGGCCACGAGGCGGGCAAAGTTGGCCGACAAACCGTTCTCACCCTGCACGCGTTTGCTGACGAGCGAAGGCATCAGCGGCCCATCGAGATCGTCAGGAATGTCGAGGCCGCGGAGGTATTCCATCAGCGCCGCGTGGACCGGCACGAAGAGTTTTCGTCCCTTCCTTCGCGTCTTCTGCGGCAGAAATTCCGCCGTCTCCTTCTTCCAGTCGATGTTGTGCCGTCGCAGGCGCGCGAGATCACCAATCCGTGCGCCGGTGTAATAGCCAAGCCGAGACAGCGTGGCCATGTCCTTGCGCTCCTCCGCGTCGGCTGCGCGAATCAGCATCGCAAGCTGGGAGCGGGTGAACCCGTGCTTCTCCGTGCGATCATCGGGAAGCGGCTCGACGCTCGCCACGTTGATCGTGATGAGCCCGCGGCGCTGCGCGGCGTTCAGCATCGTGGCAATGGTCTTCGTCGCGCTGTTGACGGTGTTGGACGACTTGCCGGCCTCCAACTCCGCAGCGCGGAAGCTCTCCACATCGGCCTCGCGCAGGAGCGCGATGTTCAGGCGCGCCCGTGCCCCGAGGTGCTGTAGGAAGTCCCGGACGACGCTGCCGTAACGAGTGGCCGTGCCCTTTGACTTGGTGGCCGCCTTCCCGGCGATCCAGCCGTCGGCCCAGCTCTGCATCGTCTCGAACGCTAGCGGCTCACCGGTGGTTTCCTCGACGATTCGGGAGATTGTGTCGCGTGCCACGATCTCGATCAGCGTGCCGGCCCGGGCCTTTTTCGCCGTCTTCTCGAACTCGTTGACCATCGCCAGGGCCTTGGCCCGGTCCTTGGTCTTCGTCGAGAGTTTGCGCCGAATGCCACGCGCGTCGCGGTAAGCCCCGTGCCAGAAGGGCGAATCGGGGTTGCGGTGGACGCTGGCCATGAAGCAGTGGGAACAAAATTGGGAACATCCAATGGTGTCATTG
The DNA here is from genome assembly GCA_937871685.1 of uncultured Verrucomicrobiota bacterium. Lineage (GTDB taxonomy): Bacteria > Verrucomicrobiota > Verrucomicrobiia > Chthoniobacterales > SZAS-18 > SZAS-18. The sequence continues at coordinate 2,457 of CALMOL010000532.1, read as the reverse complement.
ATGTTCTTTTGTGTCCATGCTACAGAGTTGGCATGAACAACCCTGTAGGCTGGTTTGAAATCTACGTCCAAGACATGGAGCGCGCCAAGAAGTTCTATCAATCCGTGTTCGGCACGGAATTTACCAGGCTGGAAAGCGGCGACCTCGAAATGTGGGCTTTCCCGATGCACATGGAGGGCTACGGCTCGCCCGGCGCGCTGATCAAGATGCCGGGCCTGGACTCGAAACCGGGCGGCGTGCTGATCTACTTCTCGTGCGAGGACTGCGCGGTGCAGGCCAAAAAGGCCGGCGAGGCCGGCGGCAAGGTCGAGCGGGAAAAGATGAGCATCGGCCAATACGGCCATATCTCCCTGGTGATTGATTCCGAGGGCAACCGAATCGGCCTGCACTCGATGCAGTAGGCCGCGCTTTGCTCACCTCCCGGCGGGGGCCGAGGAAGCTCGGTGCCCGCTGCCTTTCAACCCGGCGCGCGCAATTCTCCCAAGTCCATCTGGCCGCGCCGGGCGCGAGCCTCACTTCGTCAGCTTGTCGCCGTGCGCCGCGGCGAAGACGAGCTGATTGCCGTCGGGATCCTGCACGAAGGCCAAGCTCACGGAATCGCCCTCCTGCGTGCGCGTCGGCTCGACTTGGATCGAGCGCAGGTGGGCGAGAAGTTCCTTCAGGTCCTTGATGGCGAAGGTCACCGCGGAGGAGCCGGCACGCGCTGGGTCCGCGTAAACCTGGAGCCCGCCGCCGCCGGGGGATTTCCATTCGGAGAGCTTTTCCATGGGCTGCGAACCCTTTGTGCCGAGAAGACGCTCATACCACGCGGTGGCGGCCTCGATGTCGCGCACGAACACCTCGGCGAGGACATTGTGAATGGTCATGACCGGGCTTCGCAGCACAGGCGCGCGATGGTTGCTTCATCAGAGAATCGCGGGCCTTGGAGCGTTTTCGGTTCAGGTTGTCGCATTCGCGGGCGGCGGCTGGCGGAAGATCGGAGACGTTTTGGAGCGCGGCGACCTGTCGCCGCTTTCGGAGGCGGGGCCGCGGCTGCGATGAGCGCGAGAAGCAGAAGGGTGGCAAACCGGGTCATGCGCCCGAAGAAACTCGCCGGCCGCACGGAGGTTGCGCGGCGACCGTCAACGCCTGGGCACTTCGATCCGGTTGGCCGCCGCCCACCATGAAGGTTCCCGCCGGATCGCCGCCCGGCGCGCGGCGCTGCTTTCGGGGCCGACGAGTTCACCGTCCCAATCTTCCGTCGCGAACGATGGAGCGCGATTGGCCTGACTCGCCCGGCGCGGCGGGACCGGGCGCGAGGAAGACCTGCGCGGCATACACCACGCTGAGGCCGGGAATCTTCCCCTCGGCCACGGGCACGGCGGCGCAGCCGAGCTGCGTGGCGTCGCGCGCGAGGATGTTGGCCCGGTGGCCGGGCGAGTTCATCCATTGGTCCAGCGAGGCACGCGCGAGGGAGCGCGGCGTGCGCGGGCGCAGGGCGGGCCCGTTCGGCGTGTAGGAGAATTCCTGGCCGCCGCCCGCGGCGGGGCGCGGATACACCAGCCGGCCGTTCACGTAATCCAGCAGGTGCTCAAAAAGAACGTTCTCGGCCGCGAAGCGCCACGGCGCGCCGGCGGAGCGCAGGCGGTCGCCCACCGTGCGCTGGCCGGAGGTGGGGTTGGAATGCGAGAGGGTGCGAGTGCGCGCGATGTATTCCACCTGCACGCGCGCGGCGGCCTCCGCGTTCATCGAGCGGGCAAGCGCCGGCAGGCCCGCGGCGGTGCGGCGGACGTTGGTCTCGTCAAAGATCGCCCGCGCCACGGCCTCGCCGTCCCAGCGCGCGAACGAGAGGGTCCGCTCGGTCGGCTCGCCGGCCGCGGCGGCGGAACTCGTGGCGAGCAGGGCGGAGACGACGGAAAGCAGGACAAGATGCGGGATTCCCATGGGGAAATTTCTCGCGATCCGCGCGGCGCGCACGGACAAAGCGGCGACGATTGAGGACGCTGACAGGCATGCCGTCCGACTCGGCTGGGCTTACTTTTTCTTCCCCTTCTTCTCGCCGCAGCGGCAAAGCCACTCCTGTTCGCCGCACTCGGAGCAAATGGCCTCCTCGTAGTGGAGGCGCGCGGTGCGGGCCTTGGCGCCGGGGCCGTCGCGGAGCTGGAGGATGAGCCAGAAGTCCTTGCCGGCGGGCTTCGGCAGAGTCCAGCGGCCCTCCTTCTTCTCCGCGGGAATCTTCTTCCCGCTGGCGCGCTCGGTCACGGTCAGCTCCTGCGCGGCGGTGGCGGGCAACTCCTTCTTGGCGTCCTCGTCGTAGAGGCCGACGGAGAACGCGCCGTCGCGCAGCAGGATCTCGGCGTGAAGCGGGGTTTTCTCGCCGAAGGGGACGAGGCGACCGCCGTTCGGACTAAGCTCCACGCCCTCGTGGGCGGGAGAAGGGAGGGCAGCGAGGAAAAGCGCGGCGCAGGCCGCGAGGAT
>CALMOL010000531.1 GCA_937871685.1 uncultured Verrucomicrobiota bacterium | reverse complement strand
CGGGCGGCGCGCCTGAACGAAGCCGGCAGGATGCCGGCGCTCCCAGTGGCCGAGCATCCAGACGACTGACGCTGCTCAAGGTCTTTGGAGAGGGCTGCAAACTCTGCCATGCGGCGAGTCTTCTCCGCGCATCGCCGACCGGTGGCTACAGCGGTTTCAGAATGATTGAGCGAGGAGGGGAAAGCCGCAGTGGGTGAACCAGCCGGCAGCATCGGCGGGGCAGATGGTGGCCAAGGCCGCGCCAAGGGCCGCTTCGAGGGCTTGCGCGGAGCGCGCCTGGATCTTGCGCAGGAAGGCCTTGAGCTTGGAGAAGGCGTGCTCGATGGGGTTGAAGTCCGGGCGGTAGGCGGGCAGGAACACCAGGCGGCAGCTGCGGGCTTCGATGCGCTGGCGCACGGCCTGCCCTTTGTGGACGTTCAGGTTGTCCATGAGCACGACTTGGCCTGGGCGCAGCGCCGGGCAGAGCACCTCATCCAGATAGGTCAGGAAGACCCCTCGGTCGGCTGCGCCCTCCACGCTCATCGTGCCCAGCACGGCGCGCGGCCCCAAGGCGGCCAGAAGCGAGGTGTTCGCCCCGCGGTTGCGTGGAGCATGGCCCAGGGCGCGCTCCCCCTCGGGCGCCCAGCCGTAGAGCGGGCACAGTGCTCGGTTGACGCCGCTCTCGTCCACGAAGACCAAGTCCTCGGCCTTCAGCTCGGCCTGGGCCATCTGCCGCCACGCGGCGCGCTCCACGGGATCTTGCTCGCTGGCGCTCAGGGTCTTTTTTTGTGCGTCCAGCCCAAGGCGCGGATCGCGCGCCACAAGGTGCTCGCGCTGCCGGCCGGCTCGCCCAGGCGCGCGCGTCGCTCGCGCACGCTCAGGTCCGGCTCGGCGCGCAGGTGCTTGACCAGGGAAGCATACTGCCCCAGACGCGCAAAGCGCCGTCGCCGCCCGCTGGAGCGGCGCGCCTCCTGGCCTCGGCCCGCTAAGTGAGTGCGATCAAATAAGTGAGTATTCTGCGGGATGCGATTCGTCAAAGCGCTGAGCCTCGAGCAGATCCGGCAGTTGGAGGAGGCGTGGCGCGCCGGGCGCTGCCACCGGCAGCGGCAGCGGGCGCACGCGGTGCTTTTGAGCGCGAAGGGCTTTCGCGTGGAGCAGTGCGCCGAGGTGCTGGAGGTGGACCGCGACGCGATCTCGCGCTGGCTTTGCCGCTGGGAAGACGGCGGGGTGGCGGCGCTGGCTGAGGCCAAGCGGCCGGGCCGGCCCCGCGCGCTGGCCAAGCAAGCCCAGGAAGAGCTCGTGGCCGCCGCCCAGGCCAACCCGGCCAGCCCGCGTGCGGAGCTGGCAAAAAGGGGGCGCTGAAGATCCTGGAACGCTGCCGCGACACGCTGCGCGCCAGCCTGCGTCGCCTGGGCTGGCGCTGGCGGCGCACGCGGCGCCGGCCGGCCAAGCGGCCCGCTGAGCACCGCGTCGTGGCGGCCAAGAAGGCGCTGCGAAGGCTGCATGAGCTTCAGGCCGCCGGGCATTGCGAGGTCATTTACGGGGACGAGAGCGTCTTCTGCTTGCAGCCCACGCTCTTTCGCTGCTGGCAGCACGGCAAGGCTCCCCTGAGCCTGCCCGCTCAGGCGCATTCCAAGCGCCTGAACACCGCCGGCTTTTTGCGCGCCGATGGCGCGCTCAACTACCTGGCGCGCGAGGGCCGCCTGGGAACAGAGGACTTCATCGAGGCGGTGGCGACCAAGCTGTTGCCCGCCTTGCGCGGACGCGCCGCGCTCGTCTTGGACAACGGCCCCTGCCACCGCTCGCGCTTGGTCAAAGAGCGCCGCGCCTCCTGGCGCGCCGCGGGGCTGCGCCTGCTCTTTTTGCCGCCCCACTGCGCGCACCTTAACCGCGTCGAGACGATCTGGCGCATGACCAGGCACGGCTGGCTGCCCGCCAGTGCTTACGCCGCCTTCGCCTTGCTGCGCCAGGCCGTCACCGGCGTGCTCGACCAAGTCGGCTCCGCCTACCAGCTTTCTTTCTCGTGGTCACTTAGTAGAGACGCCCGCCCCTCCGGGGCGGAGATCCGGAGGGGCCGCATTCCGGTGGTTGGCACCACCGGCTAATCTCCAACGGCCCTCCGGGCCTCGCAGACGAGATCTGTGCAATGACAAGGGATGAAAACCCCCGGCTACCGGTAGGTGTCGCTCCGCGACATGGGCTGCGATCCCGAGATATTTGTTCGCACCCACTTAGCGCCCGCCGCCGAAGAATTTGTCCAGGGTGCGGCCAAGGCGGCGGCCGAAGTTGTCGTCGCGACGTCGGTCGTTCGGGCCGACGGGGATGGCGGCGCGCACGGGCACGTCGCCATTGTGCTCGGGGCAGGGCGCCTGGGGGATCATGCTCGTGGGAAGCTCGATCGAGTAGGCCGCGCTGGCGGCCTCGCAGCCGGGTAGGGCGAGCTGGCTGGTGGCGGCGCACACTTTCACGGACTGGAGTGGCTCGGGGGCCTTGAACTTTTCGGCCGGGTAGCGGGCGGCGGGAGCCTGGGAGAGGATTTTCGTCCAAACGGGCAGGGCGAGGGTGGCGCCATAGCCGCGCTTCATGATGGTGTCGGGCTGGTCGAGGCCGACCCACACGCCGACGGTCAGCGAGGAAGTGTAGCCGACGAACCAGGCGTCCTTGAAGTCGTTCGTGGTGCCCGTCTTGCCGGCGGCGGGGAGCTTGAAGTTTAGCTCGGAACGCGCGCGGGCGGCGGTGCCGTTGGGGCCGAGCACCTTCTCCAGCGCGGTGTGGGCGAGCCACGCGGCGCCGGGAGGGAACATCTGCTTCTCCAGCCGGGCGGCGCGATAGACGGTGCGCGCGTCGGGGTCGTCGATGCGCTCGATGAGGTAAGGCTGGCGGCGGGTGCCGTTGTTCGGAAACGCGGTGTAGGCGGCGGTGAGATCCTTCAGCGTGGTCTCGAAGGCGCCGAGGTAGATGGTGGGCGTGTTCGGCACGTCCTTGAGCTGGAGGCCGGCGCCGCGGACGACGGACATGACGTTGGAGAGGCCGACGAGTTCGCCAACGCGGGCGGTCATCGTGTTGCGCGAGCGGATCAGGCCGCTCTCGGCGGGGGCGACGCCGCCGAATTGGCCGTCGGAATTGCCGGGGGCCCAGGCGGTGGGCTGGCCATTGGCATCGTGGAGCTCGCCGGGCTGGATGGGGCCGTCGGAGATGCCGGCGCCGGGGAGCAGGCCGCCGGTGTAGGCGGTGGCGTAGATGAAGGGCTTGAAGGAGGAGCCGATCTGCCGCTTGGCGAGGATGGCGCGGTTGTATTTCGACTGGGAAAAGTCGCGCCCGCCGACGAGCGCGCGGATGGCGCCGGTGCGGTTTTCGATGATGACCACGGCGCCCTGAAGGTATTCGGTGGCGGCATCGGGGTCGTTGGGATCCTTTTTGAAGGCGGACTTGCGCGGCCATTCCCAGTCCTTGGCGGACTCGACCTTGGTGAGCACCTCGTCGAGGGCCTTGGTGGCGATGTCCTGGAGCTTGGGGTCGAGCGTGGTGTAGATCTGGAG
>CALMOL010000530.1 GCA_937871685.1 uncultured Verrucomicrobiota bacterium | reverse complement strand
TGGCGGCGAGGGAAAATAATGGTGTTCGTTTGGCGCCGGGGCCGCCCGGCGGCATCATCCCGCGCATGGCGGCGGCGGGATTGCCGCCCTTGGCGAAGAGGTGCTTCATCTTGCCCATGTGCTTCATCATCTTGCGCATTTCCTCGAACTTGCGCATGAGGTCGTTCACTTGCTGGACGGAGGTGCCGGAGCCGTTGGCGATGCGGATGCGGCGCTTGGCGTTGAGGAGATCCGGCTTGCGGCGCTCCTGGATCGTCATCGAGAGGACGATGGCCTCGATGCGCGAGAGTTCCTTGGGATCGACCTTGAGGTCCTTGATCTGGCCCATGCCGGGCAGCATGCCGAGGATGGATTCCAGCGGGCCGAGCTTCCGCATGAACTTGAACTGGGCCAGGAAGTCCTCGAGGTCGAACTTCGCCTCCATCACGCGCTTCTCCAGGCGGCGCGCCTCGTCCTCGTCCATGGCCTGGGCGGCCTTCTCGACGAGGGTGACCACGTCGCCCATGCCGAGGATGCGCTGGGCGAGGCGGTCCGGGTGGAAGATCTCGAAGGCGTCGAGCTTCTCGCCGGTGCCAGCAAATTTGATCGGCCGGCCGGTGACGGAACGCAGCGAGAGGGCCGCGCCGCCGCGGGCGTCGCCGTCAAGCTTGGTGAGGATGATGCCGGTGACGCCGAGCGCCGAGTGGAAGTGCTCGGCCACGCTCACGGCCTGCTGGCCGGTGGCGGCGTCGCACACGAGGAGCACTTCCTGGGGCTGGAGGAATTCCTTGAGGCGCTTGAGTTCCTGCACCAGCGGCTCGTCAATCTCCTGGCGGCCGGCGGTGTCGAAGATGGCGGTGTTAACGCCGGGTTGGGATTCGATCCACGCGAGGGATTCCCGCGCGACGCGGAACACGTCGGTCTCGCCGGGCTGGGGCTTGAAGATGGGGACGCCGACTTGGCCGGCGAGCGTGGCGAGCTGGTCGATGGCGGCCGGCCGGAGCAAGTCGCACGCGACGAGGGCCGGCGCGCGGCCGAGCTGCGTGCGCAGGTAGCTCGCGAGCTTGGCGGAGGTGGTCGTCTTGCCCGCGCCGTTGAGGCCGACGATGAGGATGCGCGCGGGCTTCGTGACGTTCAGCGGCGCGGCGTCTCCGCCGAGCAGGGCGGTCATCTCGTCGTAGAAGATCTTGACGATCTGCTGGCCGGGCGAGACCGACAGGAGCACGTCCTGGCCGAGCGCCTTCTCCTTGACGCGGGCGATGAAGTCCTTGGCGACCTGGAAATGCACGTCCGCCTCCAGCAGCGCGAGGCGCACCTGGCGAAGGGCGTCGTTGACGTTGGACTCCGTGATGCGGCCCTGGCCGCGCAAATCCTTGAAGACTTCTTGGAGCTTGTCGCCGAGCTGGGAAAACATGGGGCGCGAGCCTAGCCCGGATGCGTTGGACCCGCCAGCGAGGCGGAAGTCAGCGCGCGGCGAGCAGGTCCTCGCACGTTGCGCGATTATTGGGCCTTCGGCAAAGTTGCGCTTGGCTCGCCGGCGCAGCCCAACGCCAACGGCGTTGGGAGACTTGACGGAGCATCGCACGGCTGGATCCGGGGCGGGCCCTCGCCGGAGATGCATTCAGGCCGCGAGCACTTCGTCGCGCACCAAGTGCAGGCGCAAATGGCGGGGCATCTTGTCCGGTTCGTCAAAGTAGAACGCCTTGCACCGCTCCACGGACGTTGTCGCGCAGGACCGGCCAAGTGTCGGCCTGGGTAAAGATCGATTCCGTCAGACATTCTGCGCAGTAACCGCCGTCGGACTCTTGGGTCACTTCGAAGACGAGTTCATTCATGCGCTTTCATGTCCATCGGCCGGTGGCGTGCAAGGGACACGGCCCGCGATTGGCGGCTTGGCGCGGAAGGGTATGTTCGGGCCGAGCTTGCGCCCCTCCCATGTTGTTGCGTTTTCTTTCCTTGTGCCTGGCCGCGGGATTCCTTGCCGGCTCGACCGCCCGCGCCGAGCCCCCGCCGGCGGACGCGATCTTTCGCGCGGAAGTTGAAGGATTGGTCAAGCGCCTGGATGCCGCCGGCACGGCGCCGGGATCCATCGCGTTTCTCGGCAGTTCCTCGATCCGGCTCTGGCGCACGCTGCGGGCGGATTTTCCCGACCGTGAGGTAATCAATGCCGGCTTCGGCGGGTCAACCATTCACAACTGGCTCTTCTATGGTCCGCGACTCATCTCGCGCATCAACCCCGCCGCCGTCATCCTCTACGTCGGCGAGAACGACCTCGCCACTGGCTCCACCCCGGAGCAGACCTTCGAGGACTTGCGCCGGCTCTACCATCTCTTGCGAATCGTTTATCCAGACGTGCCGGTGGCGTTCCTCGCGGTGAAGACTTCCCCCACGCGGACGGCCTTCACGGCGTCCATCGATGCCTTCAACGCGCTGGCGCGGGGCTTCCTCGTCACCCGGGACCACGCCCCCTTCCTCGACGCCGCCGCCGAGCTGCGGGGCCCGGACGGCGCGCCGCGGCCAGAGTTCTTTCAGTCGGACGGACTGCACCTCTCGGCGAGCGGATACGCCATCTTTCGCCGCCATGTGGCGACGTTCCTTGCCGCGCGCGCCCCGGCGCCGATGACCGCCGCAAAACCGCCCGCCGCCCCGCCGCCATGAGCCGGCGCGTGGAGGGCATCGACCTGCTGCGCGGGCTGATGCTCGTGTTGATCGCGGTGAACCACTCGCCTTTCGCGGAGGTGCGGCGCTGGACCGAGGAGAGCTTCGGGTTCGTCTCGGCGGCGGAGGGCTTTGTGTTCCTGGCGGCGTTCTTGGCGGGGATGTTGTTCGAGCGGCGGATGGGGCGCGGGGGCTTCGCCGAGGCGCTGGCAGCCACGCGGGCGCGCGCGACCAAGCTCTACCGCGCGCACCTCGCGATGATCGCCTTCGCGTTCCTGCTGGCGCGTTTCTTCTACGTGCACCTGGAGGGGCTGAATCACACGATCACGCCGCTGCGATACCAGCCGGTGGAGTCCGCGTTCGCGGCCTTCCTGCTGCTCTTCCAGCCGGCGCTGCTCGACATCCTGCCGATGTATGTGGTCTTCTCGGTGCTGACGCCGGTGGTGTTCTGGGCGGCCGGCCGGCTGGGCTGGGGCGTGGTGATGGCCGTCAGCGTGGTCGGGTGGATGTTCTCGCACCTGCAGGTGAAGGAATGGCTTTTCGCGCCAGAGCGGGAACTTGCCTTCATCAACCCCGGAGCGTTTGACCTCTTCGGCTGGCAACTGATCTGGATGGCCGGGCTTTGGTTTGGAAAGCGGCGGGAACGCGGGGAGCGCATGCCCCGCTTCGGCGGGCCCACGCGCGGGGCGATCGTGGCAACGGCGGCGTTCCTGTTCCTGGCGAGGCACGAGTTCAGCCCGTTCCACGAGTTCATCGACGCGCGAAATCTGTGGACCCTCGACAAATGGCAGCTGGGGCCGCTGCGGCTGCTCAACTTCGCGTTGAGCGCGTGGCTCGTCGCCGGCCTCATGCCTCTGATTGATCGCGCGGCGGCCACGGTCCGGCCCCTCGTGTGGATGGGCCGGCAGGCGCTGCCGGTGTTTTGCGTGCAGGTGGCGATCTCGGTGGTGCTCGACGGCGCTGCGCCGGGCTTGCCGGACGCCTGGTGGACCGGACCGGCGTGCCTCGGGGGCCAGATCGGCATCGGCGTCACCCTGGCCCGGTGGCTGGAGCGGCGGGACCGGCTTTCAGCGCAACGCGCGCGCCAGGTGCAGCCAAAGGAAAAGAGCGTTCATGAACCCCAGCACGAGAGCGGGCCGAAGGCCAGGCGCGCTGCGGCCGCGGAGTGACGGCATCGCGGCGGCCAGCATCGCGGCGACGACAAACCAAGCGGCGTAGTTCTGCCACGGCGGCCATGGGGGCGGCCGCGGATCTCCGGGATACCAGAGCCAGTAGCCGCGCAGCTTCCACGCGATGGGTTCCAGGTTCAGGTCGGTGACAACCGCGGCGACGCCGACGCCGAGCGCCGTCCCGCCGCGCCCGAGGCCTGGATTCCACCGCGCGAGGGTGAGGCGGGCGCCTTGGACGATCACAAACCACGCCAGCGGAATCGCCAAGGGCAGCACGCCCACGCGAGGGCCGAAGTGATCGGTATAAACGTAAGGACCGAAGGGCCAGCCCGCCGTCGCCCCGAGCCACTCGACGGCGGCGGAGCCGACCAGCACCAGCAACGCGCCCAAGCCGGCCTGCCGCGCGCCTTCGGCCCGCACGGCCTCGCCGTGGACGACGGCCGCGGCGAGGAGCATCCAAATCAAGTCCGCGACGTGGAGGAATCCTGCCGCCAGCGCACCCGCGGTGCCGGGTCCGAGCCACTCCCTGGCGCGCTCGGGCGTGATCCCCAGCGGCATCACCGCCGCCCCAATGGTCGTCCAGACAACGAACGCCGCCCAGGCGGCCTTTTCGATGCGAAGGGAAGCGGAAGAACGCATCACAGGCGCCATTGGCGAATGATGCGCTCGGCCACCATCTTGCCGCCGAGCGCCACGAGCGGCAGGCCGCCACCCGGGTGCGTCGAGCCGCCGACGAAGAAGAAATTCCGCGTCCCGGGCGGCTGGATCGACGGTCGGCGGAACGCACTCATCGTCCCGTGCGACGCGAAGCCGTAGAGCGCCCCGCCGTGCGCGAGGTAGCGCGTCTGAAAATCGGCCGGCGTGAAGATCTCCTGCACCTTGATTGCCCCTCGCAGGCCGGCGAAGCCCCAGCGGCCTTCAAGTTGATCGAGGATGCGCTCCGCGTAGGCAGGACCGAGCGTGGGCCAAGCCAGCGGGCGTGTCGGATCGAGCGGCGGGGCATTCACCAGCACGAACCAGTTTTCGCAGCCCGGCGGCGCTCGGTTGGGGTCGGTCTTCGAATGGACGCACACGTAGATCGTCGGGTCGTCGGCCGGCTGCTTCTCGTCGAACATCTGCCGAAACTCGCGCGCGTAGTCGCCGGAGAAGAAAATGTTGTGATGGTCGAGGCGCGGGTGCTCTCGGGCCACGCCGAGGTAGAGCACGAAGCCGGAGATCGAGAGCGGCATCGCGTCGAGCCGCGTGCGGCGGAAGCGCTCCCACGGCGCGCCCGGCAGGAAGCGCGGGTAGGCCGAGAGCACGTCCTGGTTGCACACGACGACGTCGAACTTCTTGCCGCCATCCAATTCCCAGCCGTCGCCAACGGGCCGCGCCCCGGTGATTTCCTCGCCGAAGCGGAACGTGATGCCGAGTTTCTCACCGAGTCGCCGCAGCGCCCGCGCGATTTCGTGCAGCCCGCCGCGCACATACCAGCCGCCGAAGCGGGCCTGCACGTAGGGGATAATGGCAAAGGCTGCGGGAGTGCGCTCGGGGTCTGACCCGTTGTAGGTCGCGAACCGGCCAAACCACTGCCGCAGGTGCGCGTCGCGCGGAAAGAAGCGCCGGCCAAGGTCCGCGAGCGTCTGGAACGAGGCGACCTTTGGCAGATGCCGCAGCTTGGCGAGCATGCTCGGCTGTAGGAGCTGCCTCCACCAATCCTCCAGCGGGTGATGCAAAAAGGCATCGGCCGACAAATCGTAGAGGCCCGCCGCATGGCGGAGCATCGCCGCGACCTCCGGGCGCTCCCAGAACGCCGCGTCCTCGTCGATCACCGTGCCGTCGGGCCAATGGTAGCGGCACGTCGCGCGCAGCGGCACGAGATCGAGGTGGTCCTCGATCTTTTCCCCAAGCTCGCGGAACAAGTCCGTGAAGACATGTGGCATCGTGAGGAGCGATGGCCCCATGTCCCACGAGAAACTGTCCCGCTCCAGCCACGCGAGCTTCCCGCCGGGCGCGGCGCGGCGCTCGAAGATGGTCACCACGCAGCCCCGCCGCGCCAGCCGCAGCCCCGCCACGAGGCCCCCCACGCCCGCGCCAACCACGGCGACAGACGGACGCGCACCGCTCACGAGAACACGGCCGCCAAGTCCGCTTGGAGGCCAGTGGCTGGGTCAGTGACCACTCCCTCAAGAAAACTGCGCTTGTCCTCGGCCGTCACGACGGTGACTTGCTGTAGGACGGGCAGGACGATCCACACGCTCTTCACACCGTGCGCGAGAAGGCGCCCTGATTTTTCCAGCAGGTCGGTCAGCGTCTGGGTGGGTGAGAGGATCTCGACGGCCATCAGCGGAGGTTCCAGGACGCGGAGCTGGTCCCGCGAGAAGTCCACTGGCTTGCGTGGAAACACGCAGAGGTCAGGCGTGAGATCAGGCTTTTCCGCCAGTTTCAGCGTCAACTCGCTCTGGACGCGGTAAGCTCGGTCGCACGACAGTTCCAGCGCAAGGTTGGTTTGGACGATGGAAGGATTCTGACCCGGCATAGGTTTTCCACGTTCCTCCTCGTAGGTCAGGGGCTGCTCTGCGACGGCGGCGCTCATGTTTCGAAGCTAGCCAGCGGCGCCCCAACGCTCAACGCTTCTTTCGCCAGCCGTGCCCGGATGCGCCCGATGGCCCAGCGCGCGTGCTCGGCGATGAGTGGCTCTGAATCTTCGGCGGCGCACTCCAGCGCGGGCAGATCGTCCGCGCTCCCGACGTTTCCGAGGGCCACGCACACGTTGCGGAGGAGGCCGCGGCGCTTGGTTCGCTTGATGGGCGAGCCGCGAAAGAGGGCGCGGAATGCCTCGTCGTCGAGCGCCAGGTAATCGCGGAGCGACATCCCCACGGTGCCCGGCCGGGCCTGAAACGTGGCTTCGCGCGAGGCGACGGCGAAGCGATTCCACGGACAGGCGTCAAGGCAATCGTCGCACCCGTAGATGCGGTCGCCGAGGAGGGGGCGCAGCTCCTCCGGGATCGACCCGCGGTGCTCGATGGTGAGATACGAGACGCACAGCCTCGCGTCGAGTCGGCCGGGCGCGGCGCGGGAGATCGCCCCGGTGGGGCAAGCATCCAGGCAGCGCGTGCAGGATCCGCAGCGCGGCGTCACCGGCGTGTCCGGCGGCAACTCGAGCGTGGTGAGGATCTCCGAGAGGAAGAACCATGTGCCCAGCTGCGGATGCAGAAGCATCGTGGACTTGCCGTGCCAGCCCGCGCCGGCCTCGGCGGCGAAATCACGCTCCAGCACCGGACCGGTATCCACGTAGGGGCGCTGGGTGCCGCCGTGCCCGGCGAGGAAGTCCGCGAGCGGCCGCATCCGCTCCGCGATCAGATCATGGTAGTCCGCGCCCCAGGCGTAGCGCGCGATCCGGCCCGTCACGCCGCTCGACACCAAAGCTGGCGTCGCGCCCTGGAAATAATTCATCGCGAGCACGACCACGGAGCGTGCCCCGGGCAGCACCAGCGTGGGATCGCCCCGCTTCGCCGCGCCGCGCTCCAGCCAGGGAGTCATCTCACCGGCCATCCCGGCGTCCAGCCATTCCTGGAAGCGACCCGCGTGCGCGGGCGGCGCGGCCGGGGCGATCCGGCACAGCGCGAACCCCGCCGCCTCCGCGCGGCGGCATAGCTCCGCCTTGAGGGCGGCAGGCGCAGGCGAGTTCACGTCCCAGCATATCGCACGGACCCGCGCGACAGAACCCCGCTCCCTGCCATCTTCCATCCTCTCGGCCCTTCTCGGCCTCTCCATGCTTCCCGCGCCCGCCGCCGACTACACCGTCAAGCTCGACGCCTTCGAGGGGCCGCTCGATCTGCTCCTCTTCCTCGTGCGGCGTGAGGAGGTGGAGCTCTGGGACATTCCCATCGAGAAGATCACGGGGCAATTCCTAGATTACCTTGCCCGGGCCGAGGAACTCGACATCCACCTTGCCGGCGACTTCATCGTGATGGCGGCCACGCTCATTTACATCAAGAGCCGTCGCCTTTTGCCGGACGAGCCCGCGGCCGACGACGCTGCCGCCGAAGAGCGCGACGAGGAGGCCGACCCCCGCTTCGAGCTGATCCGCCGCCTGCTCGAATACAAGCGCTTCAAAGAGGCCGCCGACCACCTGCGACAGCGCGAGGCCGCGCGCCTGGGTGTCTTCGTCCGCCCCCCCGTCAAGCCGCCGCGCGACCCGGCGCCGCAGCCGCTGCGCCTCGGCGAGGTCGCCGTCCTGGACCTGCTCACCGCCTTCAACGCGATGCTCCGCCGCTACGCCGCGCGCTGGCCGGTGCGCGAGCTGGAGCGCGCCCGCTTCACCGTGGGCGAGAAGATCGAGCTGCTCCTGGTGACCATTCCCGCCGGTGAGGATGCGGCGGTGGACTTCGAGGAATTATTCGAGGGGGACGCTTCGCGCGAGGAAGTCGTGGTGACGTTCCTGGCGTTGCTCGAGTTGATTCGCCTGCGCCGCCTGCGAGCCCGCCAGGAGGAATCCTTCGCGCCGATCCGCGTTTGGCGGGTGTGAGCGACGAAAAGCCTGCGGAGAACCCTGGACGCGGGGAGTGATTCGCCGAAGGCTGCCCGCCCCGAACGATGAGCCCC
>CALMOL010000529.1:6159-7101 GCA_937871685.1 uncultured Verrucomicrobiota bacterium | reverse complement strand
CACGCCCAGCGAGTAGATGTCGGTGCGCGCGTCGGGCGGGTCGTCGGAGGAGCAGGTGATCTGCTCCGGGCTCATGAAGGCCGGCGTGCCGATGGGCTGGCCGTCGGTGAGCGCCGCGGTAGCCGCCTGGTCGAGCACGTTCTTGGCGATGCCGAAGTCGATCACCTTCACCAGCAGGCCGTCCGCTTCCTCGCCCACGTCGGTGTCGGCATCGCCCGGGCCGGTGGCGCCGGCCGGCAGGTGGGCGACCATGAGGTTGGCCGGCTTGATGTCGCGGTGGATCAGCCCGCGCGCCGCCGCCGCGGCGAGGCCCTGCGCGGCCTGGAGGATGATGCGCAGCGCCAAGCGCACCGGCAGCGCGCCGCTCCGCTCCGCGAGCGCCTCGGCCGTCTCGCCCTCCACGTATTCCATCGCGTAGAAGACCGGCGATCCCTCGGTGCGCAGGTGGAAGACGCTGGCCACGTTTGGATGGTTCAGGTGCGCCGCCGCGCGCGCCTCCGTGAGGAAGCGCTTGCGCACCGTCGGATGGTCCAGGTAAAGGCCCGAGATGACCTTGAGCGCCACGGGCCGGCCGAGCGTCTCGTCCATCGCCTTGTAGGTCACGCCCATGCCGCCGCGGCCCAGTTCGACGGGCAGGCCGTCGGGGCGGCGCAGGACCGTGAACGGGTGGAAGTCGTTGGACTCGGAAGCCATGGGTCGGCGGAGGGCATCCATCGCCCGGCCCAGCAGCTGGCGCAACGCGCGCCGCGCGCCGCTTTGGCGAGCGCTTTCCCGCCGCCGCGATCCGACGCCTCGCCCCCAAGATGGAACCCACGACGCCCACCGAAGCGCATCGCTGCACGCGGGTGCTCTGAAAACTTCCCTGGAGTAGCGGTTGAAAGCGGGGCCTGAAGCGGGCACATTCTTCCCCCGCCGAAGGAAGGAGAGCCCTGCGCAGAGCGA
>CALMOL010000529.1:975-6059 GCA_937871685.1 uncultured Verrucomicrobiota bacterium | reverse complement strand
AATCAGCCCTGCGCAGAGCGAAATCAGCCCTGCGCAGAGCGAAATCAGCCCTGCGCAGAGCGAAATCAGCCCTGCGAAGCCTGAAAGCGCTTGGGGGAAGCTTGGGGGAATCAAGGCTTCGCCAGCGGTCCCAGGAGCAACCGCGCGGGGCAAAAGTGGCAGCGCGCCTTATCCGCGAGACGTCGTGCGCTCGGGAAGCGAGGAGCCGTGGGGTTTCAGACGGGGCCATGCTCGGCCCGCCGCATGCCACGCCAAGCGTTGAAGTCAGGGCCTCGCAGACCGGCATCAGGCCTTCGGCGTTGGATGACAGCGCAAAGGCCGCTTCAGCAGGCAGGAGGCGAATTTTGCGTGGAGGCCCATTGCCCCTCCAAAAGACGAGCTTGGTTGCTCGGCAGGCAACGCGCTCGCCTCACACCTCGAAATCGATCCCTCGCTTGGCCAACTGCGCGTATTTGCGGCGGTCGAAGCGGAAGAGCTGGGCGGGCCGGTGCGCGCCGTGGCGGCGGCGCTCGTCCAGGGGGATGAGCAGGCCGAAGGAGAGGGCCTTCTTGCGGAAGTTACGCTTGTCGAGCGTGCGGCCGAGCACGGCCTCGTAGAGGCGCTGCATCTCGGTGAGGGTGAACTTTTCCGGCAGCAGCTCGAAGCCCGCCGGCCGCCGCCGCACGCGCTCGCGCAGGCTTTCGCGCGCCCGCGCCACGATCTCGGCGTGGTCGAAGGCGAGCTTGGCCGCCGCGACCTCCGGCTCGGTGAACCAGCGCGCGTCGTCCGCGTCCGTGCCGCCGCGCACCTCGCCCGGGCGCACGAGCGCGAAGTAGGCCACCGACACCACGCGCTCGCGCGGGTCGCGCTTCAGCGCGCCGAAGGCGTGGAATTGCTCCAGCCACGCCTCGTCCACGCCGGCCTCCTCGCTCAGCTCGCGGCGCACGGCCTCGTCGAGCGTCTCGCCGATGCGCACGAAGCCGCCCGGCAGCGCCCAGCCCCCCTTGAAGGGCGCCTGCCCGCGCCGGATCAGCAGCAGGCGCAGGCCGCCGGCCGCCGCGGGGTCGAAGCCGAAGACGACCGCGTCCACCGTGAGGGCGGGGCGCGGGTGCTCGTAGGTGTGGGGCATAGGCGAAAAGTAAGAAGGAGGAAGTAAGAAGTAAGAAATGAACCGAGCGGAGCAAGATAGCCAGGGGGCGCGGGGCAAAGGTGATAAGTGGGGGGAGCAAGCCGCTCGGGGGCGCGGCCGCGGATTCGTTCCGCCGACTTCGCGCGGCTGGTTGCTCCACTTCTCACCGCTCAACTATCACTTCTCACATCCCCATGGCGGAACCCGGCCTCGCCCCCAAAATGGGCGATGCCAGAATTCTCCGCCCTCACCGCCGAGATCCGCGCGTTCCGCGACGCGCGCGATTGGCTCCAGTTCCACGCGCCCAAGGAGATGGCCGTGGCCATCTGCGCGGAGGCCGGCGAGTTGCTCCAGCACTTCGTGTGGCAGACGCCCGAGCAGTCCGCCCGGCGCGTTTCCGAGCGCCGCGACGCCATCGCGGACGAGATCGCCGACGTGGCCATTCTCCTTTTCGAGCTGGCCGACAACCTCGGCCTCGACCTCGCCGGGGTGATGCGCGCGAAGCTTCGCCGCAACGAGGCGCGCTACCCCGTCGAGAAGGCGCGCGGGAGCAACGCCAAGCACAATGAACTGGGTGAATCGTAGATCGTGAATGGTGAATCGTGCATTGGGTCGCGCTGGTGCGTGGCGTTTGATTCGTCTGTCGCCACGAGTCACTATTCACCATTCACGATTCACCTCCCCACCGCCGCCGGCCGCGCTATGCCGGCAAGAACCCGCGGCGTTGGGAGGAAAAATACAAGGAGCATCGCGGCGACGCCCTCACGCTCGCCAAGGTGGAGGCCGGCGGGAAGACCGCCGCCGGCACGCACCGGCCCATCATGGTGGACGAGGTTCTCGCCGCGCTCGCGCCGCGCCCCGGCGAGACGGCCGCCGACTGCACGCTGGGCTTCGGCGGCCACGCCGCGGCGTTGCTCGGGCACATCGCGCCGGGCGGGCGGCTCGTCGGCCTGGACGCCGACCCGCTGGAGCTGCCGCGCACCGAGGCGCGGCTGCGCGCGCGGGGTTTCGGGCCGGAGGTTTTCACCGCCGTGCGCTCGAATTTCGCCGGGCTGCCGCGCGTGCTCGCCGCGCTCGGGTGGGACGGCGCGGACGTGATTCTCGCCGACCTCGGCGTTTCCTCGATGCAGCTCGACGATCCCGCGCGCGGCTTCTCCTTCAAGCACGACGGTCCGCTCGACCTCCGGCTCAATCCGCATCGCGAGCCGTCCGCCCGCGCGCTCCTCGCGCGATGCGCGCCCGACGCGCTGGCTGCCCTCCTGCGCGACGGCGCCGACGAGCCGCACGCCGCCCTCCTCGCTCCCGCGCTGGCCGGCCGCGACTTTTCCACGACGCTCGCCCTCGCCGCCGCGGTGCGCGCGGCGCTGCCATCCCGCGTGGACGAGCGAGAGAGCGAACTCGCCGTGCGCCGCGTCTTCCAGGCGCTGCGCATCGCCGTGAATGACGAGTTCGGCGTGCTCGACGCCCTGTTGCGCGCGCTGCCCGGCTGCTTGCGCCCCGGCGGGCGCGCGGCGTTTCTCACCTTCCACTCGGGCGAGGATCGCCGCGTGAAGCACGCGTTTCTTGAGGGCCAGCGCGCCGGCATTTACGCGGACATCTCGCACGAGGTGGTCCGCCCCTCGCCCGCCGAGGTGCGGGCAAACCCGCGCGCCTCCTCCGCGAAGCTGCGCTGGGCCGTGCGAGCGCCCGCGGCCGATGTGACGAGCTGACTTCGACCTTCGATCCGCTTGGGCGCGCTTCCCTCGGAAAGCCCCGGAGGGGCACCGGAAATTAGCCGGTGGCGCCAGCCACCGGGCCCGCCTCGAACTGGATGTGCGCCCCGGAGGGGCGCGGGAGGGCTCTGGTTGAGGAGCCTCGCGAGCTGTCGCTCCGCCGCCCCTCCGGGGCGGAAGTCGAGAGAGGAACGGGTTCCGGTGGCTGGTGCCACCGGCTAATTTCCGGTCGGCCCCCCGGGCCTCAAGCCGCCGAGAGATGGGGGTAATGAGGATGGCTGGCCCAAATTAATTTCCACTGGTCTTCAGGCCTTGGAAAAGGGCTCGTGAAACTTGGGACCAGCCTACTGCTGCTTGATTTCCAGGCGCTTGGAGGCCAGCGAGAGGGAGAAGCAGATCAGGAAGTAGATCGCGGCCACCACGAACATCATCTCCAGCACGTTGTTGTAGAACTCGTAGAGCTGCTTGCCCTTGCGGGTCAGCTCCTGGAGCGCGATCACCGAGGCCAGGGAGGTGTCTTTGGTCAAGGTAATGAGCTGCGAGACGATGCTGGGCACCATGCGCCGCACGGCCTGCGGCAGCACGATGCTCACGATGGTGTCGCGCGGCTTGAGGCCCAGCGCGTAGGCGGCTTCCAACTGTCCCTTGTCCACGCCGAGGATGCCGGCGCGGAAGATCTCGGCCATCACCGCGCTGGTGTAGAGCGTGAGGCCGATGATGGCGAACCACGGCGCCGCGAGGTTGAGGCCGAGCAGCTTCGGGAAGCCGATGAAGACGTAGAAGATGATGAGATACGAGGGCAGCGCCCGCATCAGCTCGATGTAGCCGGAGCAAAAGAGGCGCAGCGGCTTGAAGTTCGAGAGCCGGCCCAGCGCGAAGAAGAAGCCGATGATCGTGGACAGCACGACGGCGAACACGCCGACGAAGAGCGTGATCGCCAGGCCCTGAAGCTGCGGGATGCCCTTGAGCGAGATGAAATAAAGGAGGCCGCTTCCGAAGGTCCGCTCGTCCGCGGGACCGAACATCAGCGTGGACCAGGTCGCCCACTCGTCCATCGGCCCGAAGTCCGGCCCGACCAGCAGGAAGCGCCAGGTGCTCCACTCGCTGAACGGCGCCCAGGTGCCGCCGCGCGCCGCGGGGATGACGAGGAACCACAAGATCAACGCCAGCACCAGCCAGCCGATGGCGTTGAAGAGGTTCGTGTAGGTGAAGAACGGCGCGGAACGCTTGGCCGCGCCGGAAGGCGGCGGCTCGACGGTGAGGATGGCGGCGTCGGCGGACATTGGGCAGAAGTTGGGAATCGGCCGAGAAGCTTCAGACCCGGGCGCCGCGGAGCCGGAGGGTGCGGGCGCGCAGGGGGTTGTATTTGCGCTCCAGCCAATGCACCAGCGCGGCCATCGGCAGCGTGAGCATGAGGTAGAAGAGCACCACGGCGGAGAGCACCTCGAAGGTCTGGAAGGTGCGGTTGTTCACGTAGTCGGCCTGATACATCAGGTCCGCCACGCCCACCGAGGAAAGGATGGCCGAGTTCTTGAGCATCGCGGAGTAGATGTTCCCGAGCGGCGGGAGCACCATGCGGACGGCCTGCGGGATGACCACCAGCTTCAGGGTCTGGAGAATCGAGAGGCCGAGCGAGCGCGCGGCCTCGCCCTGGCCCTTCGGCACGGCCAGCAGGCCCGCGCGGATGGCCTCGGAAACGAAGGCGCCCGTGTAGAGGCCCAGCGCCAGCGTGCCGGAGGCCAGCGAGTCGGAAATCGAGATGCCGAGGAAGTCGAACTTCAGCCGCACGCCGATGCGCGGCAGGCCGAAGTAGAACGCGATCACCTGCACGAGCAGGGGCGTGTTGCGGAAGAATTCCGCGAAGCAGGTGGCGACGATCTTCAGCCCGCCGGAAGGCGTGACGCGCAGCACCGCCACCACGAGGCCCACGGTGAAGGAGATCACCGCGGCGACCAGCGCCACCACGAGCGTGATGCCCATGCCCTTGATAAAGAGCGGCAGGTTTTCCACGACGGCCTGCCCGAAGTAATACGCGGCTTCCGGGGGCGGCGCGGCCGCGGCGGGGGCGGCCTGGGCGAGGAGTTCGAGCATGGTGGAGGGCCGCTTTGCGGCGCAGGAGGAGGTTCAGGAAGGAGGGGAAGCTTTGCCGCGTGGTGCGGATGACTTCGACAAGGGCGCGGAAAACTTGGAGTGCGGTGGCCAGCCGCCGCCCCCCCCCCCCGGGGGGGGGATGCCCGGGGGTGGGTGGGGAGGGGGGGGGGCGC
>CALMOL010000529.1:0-965 GCA_937871685.1 uncultured Verrucomicrobiota bacterium | reverse complement strand
CGACAGCGCGACACCGCCTTGGAATCAATGCCGCGGTTTCGTAGAGAAGGCGGTGTCGCGCTGTCGCTTGCCGCCGCACTCCAAGTTAAGGAAAAAGCCAAAGAAACCCGGCGGGCGATTCTTTGGCTTTTCTTGGACTACGACGGCCGGAGAACGAGCGAAGGCTACTTCGGCGGCTCGGCGCTCATGCCGGACACCGGCTTGAGGTGCTTGTCGTAGATCTTCTTCCAGCGGCCGTCAGCCTTCATCTTGGCCAGCTCGGAATTCACGAAGGCGAGCAGGTCGGGCCGGCCCTTCTTGATGCCGATGCCGTAGGGCTCCTGCGTGAACTGGCCGCCCACGAGGTCAAACTTGTCGGGCGCGGTGGCCTTGAAGCCCATGAGGATGATGTCGTCGGTGGTCATCGCCTCGGCCTGGCCGTTCTGCAGCGCGGTGAAGCACTCGGAGTAGCTCTTGAGCAGCAGCGGCTTGCAGTCCGGCGACTCCTTCAAAAGCGTGCGCTCCGAGGTGGAGCCCTGCACGGTGGCCACGGTCTTGCCGCCGCAGTCCTTCACCGTCTTGATGGCGCTGCCCTTGGGCACGAGGAGTGACTGGCCGGCGACGTAATACACGTCGGAGAAGTCGATCACCTTCTTGCGCTCGTCGGTGATCGTCATGGTGGAGATGACGATGTCGGCCTTGTCTTCCTGGAGGAAGGGGATGCGGTTGGCGGACACGGTCTCGATCAGCTCGATCTTGTCCTCGGAGCCGAGCAGGGCCTTGGCCAGCTCGCGGGCGATGTCCACGTCGAGGCCCTCGACCTTGCGGGTGACGGGGTTGTTCAGGCCGAAGAGGCGCACGTCGAACTTCACGCCGGCGCGCAGCTTGCCGCGGCTCTTGATCTCGGGGATGACCATCTTGGTCTCGACGGGAGGCGGCGTGGTGGGCGCGGGAGCGGTAACAGGCGCCGTTGTCTGAGAGAACGC
>CALMOL010000528.1:768-22996 GCA_937871685.1 uncultured Verrucomicrobiota bacterium | reverse complement strand
ATCTTCGCGTTCGCGGGCTCGACCTCGAGGGCCTTCTTCCAAAAGGCCAGCGCCTTGTCGGCGTTGCCGAGCTGGTGGTAGGTGTCGCCGAGGTGGTCGAACACGGTCACGTCTGGCGGGTCGGTCTTTTCCACGGCGCGCAGCAACTCGGCGAGCGCCTTGTCGAACTTGCCCGCGCGGTAGTAATACCAGCCGATGGAGTCGAGATACGCGCCGTTCTCCGGATCCACGGACAGCGCGCGCTGGATGAGTGCGCCGGCCTCTTCGAGGTTCTCGTTCCGGTCGGCCCACATGTAGCCGAGGTAGTTGGCGGCCTGCGCGACGAGGCGCGGATCGTCGGTGGAATCCAGGCAGCGCTTGAGCAGCACGGCGGCCTTCTCGTAGCGGCCAGCCTGCTCGCAGGCGGCGCCGTAGGAAAACCAGAAGCTGGCGTTGAGCATCGCTTCCTGCGTCTGGCTTGCCTCGGCCTCGGCCTGCGCGAAGACGTCGAGCGCTTCCTCGTGGCGCTTGGCCACGGAAAGGACGCGCCCCAGCCAGTAGGTGAAGCCGGGCAGGTCCGGGAAGCGTTTGCGCGCCTCGGCCAGCACCTCGGCGGCCTTATCGTAGCGCTTGAGCTCATCGGCCCAGAGCACCGTCATGCGTTCGTAGATGGCGGGGTTGTTTGGGGCGAGGAGGAGCACCTGCTCATAGTTGCGCAGGGCGCGCTCCCACTGCTTTTCCTCCTCGAAGATCTTGGCCAGCATCTCGTAGGCGCCGGCCTGGGCGGGATCGCGCTTGATGATCTCTTCCAGGACCTCGACGGCCTTGGCCCGCTGGTCGCTCTGTAGATAGGAGTAGGCGAGCTTCTCGCGGACGTTGGCTTGATCGGGCGCGAGCGAGAGGACCTTGAGATAGAGCGGGATCGCCTCGGCCACCTGCCCGGTGACGACGTAGTAGCCAGCCACTTGGCTGAGCACCTCGGCATCGGACGGCGCAAGCGAGGCGGCCTTGGCGAAGAGGGAATTCACGCGGCGCAGCACCTCGGGATCGGGCGGCTTGGAAGCGCTCTTCTTCTCGGTGAGCTCGCGCGCGCGGCGCACGTCGGCCGCGGTGGCCTTGCCGGGGCGCCGCACGGTCATGGAGGGCTCGTCGCCCACGCCGGGAAGCAGCGTTTGGCGGTGAAGCTCGCCGACGCGCAGCCAGAACATCGCGTCCCGGCTCGGCGAGCGCGCCGCGCGCTCGAGCACGGCGGGCACTTTCGCCTCCTGGCCCTGCTGCGTGAGGGCATCGATGAGGTAGGCGTAGCCGAGGAAGGAGCCAGGCTCCAACGCGAGCGCCTGCTCGGCGAATTTCTGGGCGAGGTCCGGCTTGCGCAGCGCCTTGAGGTGAACGTAAGCGAGCGTGAGCGGCGGACCGGCGGCGCGCGGGGCAGCCTTGGCGGCACGGTTCAGCACCTCCACGGCCTCGGCGGTGTCGCCGCGGCGGACGTGCTCGTTGGCGACCTTGAGGGCGAGCTGGACATTGCCCGGATCAGCCGTGAGCGACTTCCGGTAAGAGGCCAGCGCGCGATCGATGTCGCCGGCTTCCTCGGCCATCGCGCCCTGGAGATAATGCGCCACGGCGTCCGCGCGCTTCTCGTTGGCCGGGGAGAGCAGCAGATCCTTGGAAGCCGGCTGGTAGGTCTCGTCGAAGGGCACCGCGCGCTCGCCCTTTTCGGGGCGGCCGGAGGGATTGGACGGCTTGGTGGGCGGCGCGCCGGGCGGCGCGGTGTCCATCTCCTCGCCCTCCTCGTCCGTGCGCGAGGCGGCCGGCGTGCCAGTGGGTGAGGCGGCCGGCTTGGCGGCCGGCGCGGGCTTGCGCGGGGTCGGCTTGGGCGCGGCCCAGGCGCTAAGCGAAGGTGCAAGCGCGAGGAGCGCGGCCAGCGCCCCGGCGGCGAGCCTTCTCCTCGCGAGCCTTCCCCCATGGTTTCCAGGGCGCGTCGCCCCGGATGAGGGTGCAAAAAACAACCGGCCGCCCGCGAGAGAACGCGGATCGGCCGGCGAGAGGGGAAAACGGGCGCGGGAAGCTTCGGCCGCCCCTTGGAAAAACGGCATCGAAAACGCTAAGTCTTACGACTTGTAGCGCAAACGCTTCTTGTGCCGGTTGGACCGGCGACGCTTGCGGCGCTTGTGCTTGTTGATCTTTTCCTTGCGGCGTTTTTTCAGGGAACCCATGTGTCGGTCAGGCTTTCGGCGAGAGTGAGGGGTGAGGAATGATGACGAAGATTTGCGGGGACGACGATGATCCGCCGCCAAGGTCAGGGGACGACCTTGTTGAGCGGATATTCGATGATGCCTTCGGCTCCGAGGAGCTTCAGCTGCGGGATGAGATCCCGCGCCACCCGTTCATCCACGATGGTCTCCACCGCCACCCAGCCAGTGGCGGCAAGGGCGGAGACGGTCGGCTGGCGCAGTGACGGTAGGGCGGAAAGCAGGGTTGGCAACCGCTTTTCCTCCAGGTTCATCTTCAGGCCCACCTTGTCGCGCGCAGCGATGGCGCCCTGGAGCAGGATCATGAGGCGCTGGAGCTTGCCGCGCTTCCATTCATCGAGCATGGCCGCCCGCGAGGCGATGAGCTGCGGGTAGGACTGCATGATCTCGGCCACGATGCGCAGGCCGTTGGCGCGCAGGGAGGAGCCGGTCTCGGTGATGTCCACGATGGCGTCCACGAGGTCAGGCACCTTCACCTCGGTGGCGCCCCAGGAGAATTCCACCTCCGCCTCCACGCCATGCTTGGCCAGGAAGCGCCGGGTCAAGCCCACGGCCTCGGTGGCGATGCGTTTGCCCTGGAGGTCGGCCACGGAGCGGACCGGCGAGCTATCCGGCACCGCCACGATCCAGCGGGTGGGCGCACGAGTCGCCTTGGAGAAGGGCAGGTCGCAGAGCGCCTCCACGTCGGAGCCATTCTCCTCGGTCCAGTCGCGCCCGGTCAGGCCGGCGTCGAGGAAGCCCTGCTCGACGTAGCGCGAAATTTCCTGCGCCCGGAGCAAGCGCACGCTGATCTCGGGATCGTCAATCGAGGGCCGGTAACCGCGCCTCGATCCCGCAATGACGTATCCCGCCTTCGCGAAGAGCGCCAGCGTCGCCTCATGCAGCGACCCCGTGGGCAGGCCGAGGCGGAGGACAGGCGGGGCGGCGGGATCGGACGGCGTCATGCGGGGGCGCACCGTAGGCGATACTAGAGCGAAGAAAAGCGTTGCACCAATTGGCGCGGTCTTGGCTCTTGAGTCCGTCTTCTGGCTGATTTGAACACAAGGAGAACCTGGAACAGGAGAACGAGGAGCACAGCTACCTACTCTAAAACCCTAGGCAGACAAATGATTCCTTGGATGATTGATGCAATGAACGTTGTTCTAAAGAGTATTCTAGCGATGAGTAAAATCTGCGGTTTGCGTGGCAGACCGCCGCGCGCCTCAGAATGTGCTTCTTATTTCTTTGAAGATTGAGTTGCTCATCGACTCGCCGTGAGCTTACTCTATCCACTGAACGATGGCCATCAAAGCTACAACGATTCCGCAAGGTCGCACCGCTAGGATGGCGGCGCAGCGCCTCGCTCTGCGGACTGACTTATGGCCGCACGTGACCGACGCGGAGATTTGGAATCGAAAGAAGGAGGTGGGGTTTGTGACCATCCCCAGGACTCTTCCTTTGATCATGCAGATTCAAGATTCTCTTACGAAGAACATGCCCGTGGGTGGGACGTATCTAGATCTCTGGTGCCGGGTCTACGATGAGGGCTTCGTGCGATTGGATAAACCGCACGAGCAGGCATTAGCCTCTGGCTTCACTACGCAGAGGGGCCCAGGAATCTGGGGCTCTCGCCTCGATCTTTTAGAAAAGCACGGATTTATCGCTCTTGCTCCAGGTGCACAGGGCCGCCGTTCTTTTGCGCTGATCTTTAATCCCTATCAAGTAATCCAGAAGAAACGCCCAGAAATCGATCCTGGTTTCTATAATGCCCTTGTTTCACAAGCCATGGCTATCGGCTCCCAATGGTTTGCTCCGTCTTCGCAGGCAGGCTCCCCCGTCTTGCCATCGCAACAGATCGCTAGCCACACTAGCACCGGATAGCTCAAAGGATAGAGCCTGCCCATCGAAGGCAGAGATGCGGGTTCGAGTCCCGCTCCGGTTCAATTAATCCTTAGCTCTTGCCCTCGCAAGGTTAAACAGACTACTCGTGGATGTTGATGCTTTGGTCGCTTGTGGCTACAAGTCGGTCTCGCTACCGATATTGTGTGGGCGTGAGGTTTCCAGGCAAGAAGCGATGAAACGGTTTCGGTAGTGCAGATGCAGAGATTGGAGGCTCGCGGGTCGAAGTGAGCAGTATCCATTTGCACTCAAACTGGAGGGTTAGCCGTGAAAGCAGATTTTACATTTAGTCGGACCAAATGTGAACTCTGCCTTCGTTTGGTCGTCGCTCAGGCGCGCGCGGGCGCGATACACGAGAGGTGTTGGCGGAAAGTCCTCACCGAGGATGGTCGCTCACGACAGCAACTCGGCCGCCTCACGCGCGTGAGCGACGGGACCGGCGCGCAGCTTTTCCGCTGGGGCAGCCTGGCCGAGGCGCAGCAGCTCGTGCAGCGCCGCCATGTCCGCCTCACGGCCAAAGCCGAAGGTCGCGCGCAGTTTCCCGCCGCGGACGTAGTGCGCGAGGAAAGGGGGCTTCTCGGGATCACCCTCAAGAATGATCTCGTCCAACTTCTCCGCGTGGCCGACGTAGTTGTAGCGGCGGCCGAAGTGGTAGGTCCAGAAGTAGGGAACGAAGCCGCTTTCTTCCAAGGTCCTGGTTCGTCCGGCGAGATTGCGCGCCGCCAGGCGGCCGTGCTGCATCGCCACGCGCCAGTGCTCGATGCGGACGAGCTGGCCCTCGCCGAGGAAGGGGAGGGGGAACGTCGCCGCGTCGCCCGCCACGTAGAGGTTGTGGCCGGCGTGGAGGCGCTCGTCCACCTCGATGCCGCCGTCCTTCGCGCGGGAAACGCCGTGCACGAAATCCGTCGCCGGCCGCACGCCGATGCCGACCACGACCAAGTCCGCCTCGATCCGCGTGCCGTCCTTCAGCCGCACGGCGGCGACGGCTCCCTCGCCCTCGATGGCCGCCACCTCGGCGCCGAGGCGGAATTCCACGCCGTGCTCCTCGTGCCAAGCGCGCAGCGAGCGGCCGACCTGTTCGCCGAGGATCTTCGCAAACGGTTCGCCCTCCGGCGCGATCACCGTCACCGCCAGCTTGCGCTCGCGCAGCGCGCTCGCGGCTTCCAGGCCGATGAAGCTCGCGCCAATCACCACGGCGCGCTTGGCGCGCTCGGCCCGCGCGAGGATCGCCTCGGCGTCGGCGAGCGTGCGCAGCACGTGGACGCCCTCGAGATCCGCGCCCGGCACGTCGAGCCGCGTGGGCTCCGCGCCCGCGGCGAGCAGCGCGCCGGTGTAGCGCAGGGTGGAGCCATCGGCGAAGGCGAGGGTCTTCGCCGGCGCGTCGAGGCGCGTCACGACGCCCACGCGGCGGTCCACGCCAAGGCTGGCGAAAAACGCGTCGGCGTCTGGCCGCAGCGGCAGCTGGTCGCGCTCCGCTTGGCCCGAGAGGAACATCTTCGAGAGGTTCGTGCGGTCGTAGGGCGGGAACTCCTCCCGACCGATCATCACCACGCGGCCGCCGAAGCCCTCGGCCCGCAGCGCCTCGGCCGCCGCCTGCCCGGCCGCGCCCGCGCCGATGATCGCCACCGTGGCCTGGTCCCCGAGCGAGGGGACGCTGGCCGGCGGCGTGGGCGGCGGGTCGTCCTCGTCGGAAAGCGTCACGAAGACCTGCCCGTCGGCCACGCGCACCGGGTAGCTCGGCAAGCCATCGAGGGCCGGCGGCTCCAGCAGGCGGCCGTCGCGCAGGTCGAAGACCGACTGGTGCCACGGGCACACGATGCGGTGGCCGCACACCGCCCCCTCGACCAGCGGCGCCTGCGCGTGCGGGCACAGCGCGCCCATGGCGAACACGTCCTCGCCGCGCCGCGCGAGCAAGATTTTCCTCCCGCCGACCTCGACTTGGTGCAAGCCGGTGTCGCCCCCGAGGGCGGAGAGCGGCGCGGCAGGGTGTTCGCGGAAGGCCATGGAAGGACGAGGAAAACTCGAAACTCGAAGATCGAAACTCGAAACAAGACCCGAAAGGCAGAAAGACCGAAAGCAGGGGAGGCGCTCTGCCGGCGAGGACTTTCGGCGCTTGCCACTTTTGCCGGCGCTTGTTTCGAGTTTCGAACTTCGAGTTTTCACTCGCCGCCCTCGGGCGGCGCGGCGTGGACCATCTCGCCGGGTTTCACGGCACGCAGGGAGACCACTTGCTCGCGATTTGGCCGGCGCGGGCGCGGCGGCAGCGGCTCGATCCGTTGCGGCTGGCCGGTGCGCACGGATTCCTCGATGGCCCGGATCACGCGCACGTCCGCCAAGCCCTCCATGCCGTCCGGCTCCGGCTCCTGGTTGTCGAGGACGCAGTTGGAGAAATACAGCGTTTCGCCGCCGAATTGGTCCACCATGTCGTAGGATTCCTCCGCGGGTTTTTCCTCGCCGAGGGTGAAGCGCAGCGTCCGCTCCTTGTCCCAGCCGTAGCCGGGGTCCACCTCCAGGCTGCCTTGGTCGCCGGCCACGGTGTATTTGCCAAAGGCGTTCGCGCCGTAGGTGACGGTAAACTGCGCCACGCGCTCGCCGGGGAAGCGCAGGAGCGCGGTGATCATCTCGGGAATCTCCGCGAAGCGCGGCTCGTCGCGCCGGTGCATGAGCGCGAAGGCCTCCGTCGGCTCCGCGGCGAAGAGGTGGCGCACCGCGTTGATCGGATACGGCCCCATGTCCGGCAGCGGGCCGGCCCACAGCTCGCCCTTGGTGCGGTGGTTCTCGCCGGACACCTGCTGGCAAAACACCGACGAGAAGATCCGCGGCTCGCCGAGCTTGCCGCCCTGCACCGCCTCGATGGCCGCGATGTTGCCCTCCTCGAAGTGGAGGCGGTAGGCGATCATCAGCTTGGCGTTGCCGCGCCGGGCCGCGTCGATCATCGCGCGGCAGTCCTCCTCCGTGGGCGCCATCGGCTTCTCGCACAGGACGTGGACGCCGGCCTCCAGCGCGCGCACGGCGAAGTCGCGGTGCATCGTGTTGGGCGTGGCGAGGTAGATCGCGTCGATGTCGCCGGAGCGCACGAGCGCGTCGAAGCCGTCGTAGTCCGTGGTGCGCGGGATCTCGTATTTGGCGGCGATCTCCTTCGCCTTCGTGGGGTCACCTGTGACCAGCGCGGCGAGCACCGAGTTGCCGGTGTGCGCGACACCGGGCAGGAAGTCCTCCTGCATGATCCAGCCGAGACCCACGGCGGCGTAGCGGACCTTGCGGCCGTCAGGCCGCTCTTTGACGGGATGGAAGAAGCTCATGTTCGGAAGCGGCGACAGCCGGACCGGTGAATCGCCCTTCGTTTCGCCGACGGATGGACCTCGGACGGACAAACCGCGTCGCTTATCCAAACACCAGCCGGCACACGATCACCGAAGCGACGGGGCCGGTGATGTCCGCCACGATGCCGGCCGGGATGGCATGGCGGGTGCGGCGCACGCCCACGGAGCCGAAATACACGGCGATCACGTAGAAGGTCGTTTCCGAGCAGCCATACAAGGTTGCCGCTGTCAGCGTCAGGAAATGGTCGGGGCCGAAGTTCTTGAGCAGGTCGGAGAAAAGCCCCAGCGACGCGCTGCCCGAGAACGGCCGGATCGCCGCCAGCGGCACCAGCTCGGGCGGGAAGCCCACCAGGCTCGTCAGCGGTCGGATCGCCGCGGTGACGAGGTCCAGCCCGCCCGCGGCGCGGAACATCCCGATGGCCACGAGCATCGCCACCACGTAGGGCAGGATGCGGATGGCGACCTGGAAGCCCTCCTTGCCGCCCTCCACGAACTCGTCATACACCGGCACCCGCCGCAGGATCGCGTAGAGCGGGAAGAAGAGGATCAGCCACGGGATCGCGAGGATCGAGAGGGCGTCGATCATCCGGAGCAGGAAGAAGCGCCCCGCCTCGTCCGCCGGCACCTCGCGGCCGAGATGCTCGGGAAACGCCGTGATCCAAAACATCGCCGCGAAGAGCAATCCCGCCGCCAGCAGCGCCCACCGCGCATGCGGCACCCAAGGCAAGGCGGCGTCCGCGCGCTCGATCTCCTCGTCGGCGCCCGTGGCGGGCAAGGTGACTTCCTGCGCCTTTGGGTCACCGGGGGTGCCTGGCGCGGTCGAGGCCGGCGCGTTGCGGGTGACCGCCTCCGCCTCGGCGGTCTCCGCCGGAACCGGCGCGTTCGCCGGTTCCAAGCGATACCAGCGCGATTTCTCCAGCAGCTTGCACGTCAGGATCGCCGCCGCGTGCGCCACGGCGGTGGCGGCGAGCGAGGTGCCGATGATGCTCGTCGGGTTCTTGGCCTTCGCCGTGGAGAGCAGGGCGATCACCGTCACGGGGATCAGCGTGATCGAGGACGTGTTGAGCGCGAGCAGCATGCACATCGCGTTGGTCGCGGTGCCGGGGCGCGGGTTGAGCTTTTCCAGCTCGCTCATCGCGCGCAGGCCGAGCGGCGTGGCCGCGTTGTTCAGGCCGAGGATGTTCGCGGCCATATTCATGGTGATCGCGCCCAGCGCCGGATGCCGCGCCGGCACCTCCGGGAACAACCAGCGCAGGATCGGCCGCAATCCGTTTCCGAGCTTCGCCACGAGCCCGGAGCGGTCCGCGAGCCGCATCAGCCCTAGCCACAAGGTCATCACCGCGATGAGGCCCAGCGCGAGCGTCACGGCCGTTTCGGCGCCCTTGATGGCCGCGTCGGAAATCTCGCGCGTCTTGCCCGTGAAGCCGCCGAGCAACACCGCCAGCGCGATGAGGCCGAGCCAGATGTAGTTGAGCATCGCCCTCTTTTCCTTCGCCGCGGCCCGCCCGCAAGGCGCGAGCGCACCGGCCGAGTTGTAGAGGCGGCTCTGTCCGCGCAGCGGACGTGCCGCCTCTTGCTACTTCCGGGATGGCCGCGGCTGGCCAACCGCAAGAACAGCGGCCCCCCGGGAAACGTTTACAGGCGGCACGTCCGCTGCGCGGACAGAGCCGCCTCTACAACTCGGCCGCGCCGCCGGCCATCTCGTTTGGCTCAGGTCGCCGCCGGATAGGAGGGCGCCCACTGCGACACGGCGATCTGAACGCGGAACTCGTCCTCGCTGCCTACTTCCGGCGCGACCCCCGCGCGCTGGGCCTCGCGGCCCACGGCGAAGGCGACCTCGCGCGCGATGTCCCGCAGCTCGCCCAGCGGCGGCAGCAGGGCGGCGGTCGGATCCCGGAGCGCGGGCGAGTGCCGGGCCAGCTCGCGGCCGGCGGCGATGAGCATGGCGTCGGTCACCCGCCGCGCCCGGGAAGCCCGCAGGCCCAGGCCCACGGCCGGGAAGATTAACACGTTGTTGCACTGGGCGATGGTGACCTTGCGCCCCTCGTGCTCCACGGGCGCGAACGGCGAGCCGGTGGCCACCAGGGCCCGGCCGTCGGTCCAGCGGACGAGGTCTTCGGCCTTGGCCTCCGCGCGCGAGGTGGGATTGGAAAGAGGGAAGATGAGCGGGCGCTCCGTCTTGCGCGCCAGCGCCCGCACGATGTCCTCCGTGAACGCGCCCGCGACCGTGGACAGGCCGATGAGCACCCCGGGATTGGACTGACTGATGACGTCGGCGAGGCCAGTGTGGCCTCGAATCGTCTTGGGCCAGCTCGCGACGCGCTCGGCGGGTTGGGCGAAGGCCTGCTGCTCGTCGCTCAGATCCGTGCGGCCGGTATGGAGGACGCCGTTGATGTCCACGAAGAAGATCCGGCTCCGGGCCTCCTTCTCGGAAAGGCCGTTGTCCTGCATGGCGGCCAGCAGGTAGCCGGCCACGCCGGTGGCGGCCGAGCCGGCGCCGAGGAAGATGATGTCCTGCTCGCCGAGCTTCTTGCCAGCCACGGTCATGCCCGCGAGCACGCACGAGAGCACCACGGCCGCGGTGCCTTGGATGTCGTCGTTGAAGGTGAGGAGCTGGTCTTGATAGCGCTCCAGCAGAGGGCGGGCGTGTTTGGTGGCGAAATCCTCCCATTGCAGGAGGAGAGTCTCGGGAAATTCTTTTTTCACCGCCTGCACGAACTGGTCCACGAAGTCGTAGTAGGCGCTGTCCTCGATCCGCTCGTGGTGCCAGCCGAGGTATTCGGGGTCGCGGAGCCGCTCCTCGTTGTTGGTGCCCACGTCCAGGACGATGGGCAGGGTCTTCTCGGGCGGGATGCCGCCGATGAGCGTGTAGAGCGAGAGCTTGCCGATGGGAATGCTCATGCCGCCAACGCCCTGGTCGCCCAGGCCAAGGATGCGCTCGCCGTCGGTGACCACCGACACCGCCATGTCCCGGTGCGGGCGGTTGCGCAGCATCTGCGCGATCTTGTCCCGCTGGGGATAGGGGATGAACAACCCGCGCGGCCGGCGATAGATCTCGGAGAATTGCTCGCAGGCTTGCCCGACCGTGGGCGTATAGACGACGGGCGCCATTTCCTCGACGTGGTCGAGGAGGAGCCGGTAGAAGAGCGTCTCGTTGGTGTCCTGGAGCTGGCGCAGGTAGATGTGGCGCTCCAGGTTGTCGTCCTTGCGGCGGAAGGCCTTGTAAGCGCGGTTCACCTGCTGGTCGAGGCTCTCGACCATCGGCGGAAGAAGCCCGTCCAAGCCCAGGGCCGTGCGCTGGGCCTCGGTGAAGGCCGTGCCGCGGTTGTAAGCGGGCTCATCGAGCAGCGCCATGCCCGTGAGGTGGGGGTGATCGTCGGAAGCGTGCGTGGGCGTGTCAGTCGGCATGGCGGTCGGGGCGGCAGCGGGGAAGGGCGAGATCGAGGAATCTAGGATGGAACCGGATGTCCTTGTCATCTAGTGCAATCCCCGCTGAAGTCCTCGCTGCATGGAAGCCGTCTCTCCCAAACGCTCCCGCGCCGCGCTTTGGATCGCCCTCCTCGCGCTCGCGTTGTTGGCGGGTGGCTACGCGACCAATCAGGTCCTCCGCGGCGCCGGGCCGCCGATCAAGGTGGGCATCCTTCACTCGCTCACGGGCACGATGGCCGTTTCGGAGAAGGCCGTCGTGGACGCCACGCTGCTCGCCATCGAGGAGATCAACGCCAAGGGCGGCCTCCTCAACCGGCGCCAGATCGTGCCCGTCATCGCCGACGGCGCCTCGGACTGGCCCACCTTCGCCCGCGAGGCGCGCCGGCTCATCGAGCAGGAGAAGGTGCAGGTGGTCTTCGGCTGCTGGACTTCCGCCTCGCGCAAGACGGTGCGCCCGGTCTTCGAGGCGGCCGACCACCTCCTCTTCTACCCGGTGCAATACGAGGGACTGGAGACCTCGCCCAATATCTTCTACACCGGCGCCGCCCCGAACCAGCAGATCATCCCCGCGGTGAAGTGGGCCTTCGACACCATCGGCAAGCGCGTTTTCCTCGTCGGCTCCGACTACGTCTTCCCCCGCACCGCCAACGCCATCATCCGCGACCAGGTGCGCGCCCTGCGCGGCGAGGTCGTCGGCGAGGAATACCTCCCGCTCGGCGGTCGCGACGTGCAGCCCATCGTCGCCAAGATCGCCGCGGCCAAGCCCGACGTGATCCTCAACACGATCAACGGCGATTCCAACATCGCCTTCTTCGCCGCCCTGCGCGCGGCGGGCATCACCGCGGCGGCGATCCCCACCATCTCGTTCTCCATCGGCGAGAACGAGCTCGCCTCGATGGATCGGCCCGCGCTGGCCGGCGACTACGCGGCCTGGAACTACTTCCAATCCATTCCCGGCGAGGAAAACCAGCGGTTCATCCGCCGCTTCCGCGCGCGCTACGGCGCGGACCGCGTCCTGTCCGACCCGATGGAGGCCGCCTACTTCGGCGTCCAGCTTTGGGCGCAGGCCGTGCAGGAGGCCGGCGACCCCTCGCCCCGCGCCACGCGCGCCGCCCTGCGCGACCAAAGCCTGCCTGCCCCCGAGGGCCCGGTCATCACCGATCCCGACACGCAGCACACTTGGCGCGTGGTCCGCATCGGCCGCATCCGCGCGGACGGCCAGTTCGACATCGCGTGGGACTCGGGCAAGCCCGTGCGGCCCGTGCCCTACCCGATCTACCGCTCGCCGGAGGAATGGAACGAGTTCCTCGACCAGCTCCAAAAGGGCTGGGGCGGAAGCTGGGCCGCCCCCGCCAGATGACTTGGCGGGAAGCCCGAAGCTCGAAGCTCGAAACAAGCGCCGAAAACCCCGACAGGCCGGAAGCCCGCAAGCGCGCTTCGAGTTCCACCGCTTTCCTTTTTCTTTCCGGCTTTGTTTCGAGTTTCGAACTTCGAGCTTCGAGTTTTCCCCCCATGCCCCAGCACTCCTCCATCGGCCGGCGGCTGCTCGTCTGGTTCCTGCCGCTTTGCCTGCTGCCGCTGGGCGTGGTGCTGCTCGTCGTGCGCGAGCTTTCCCGCTCCTCGCTGGAGGCGGAGGCGACCAAGAACCTCGTCTCCATCGCCGACGCCAAGGCCCGGCGCATCGAGGCCTACGCGCGCGACCGCCTGCGCGACGCCGCGCTCCTCGCCGCCCGCCCCACCATCACCGAGGCGCTGACCTCCTTCGCCGTGGGCGCCGACATCTCCTTCCGGAGCCCCGCCTACCGCGCGGCCGCGGCGCAGTTCTCCTCCTTCCTGGCCTACTACCTCTCGGTCTCGCAATACGAGGACCTGATGCTCGTGAACGCCGAGGGCGAAGTGGTTTTTTCCCTGCGCGGCGGCGAGGAGCTGGGCACCAACCTCATCGCCGGCATCTACGCGCGCCACCCGCTCGGGCAGGTGTTCGCCCGCGCCAGCACGCTCGTGGGCACCGAGATGTCCACCTACGCCTACCACCCGGCCACGAACCAGCCCGCGCTGTTCATCGCCACGCCCGTGTATGACCTCCGCGGCGACCGCACCCCCATCGGCGCGCTCATCCTCCAGGTGAACAACGAGGGCATCGACCGCGTGATCAACGACTACGTCGGCCTCGGCCGCACCGGCGAGGCCGTCACCGCCCTGCGCGACGGCGACCGCGTGGTCGTCACCACCCCGCTGCGCAACGATCCCTACGCCGCCTTCCGCCGCCGCCTTCCGCTCGGCGACCCGCGCGCCGCCCACCTGCTCGCCGGCCTCAACGGCGAGCGCGGCCTCGCGCGCGGCCTGGACTACCGCGGCGAGCCGGTGCTCTCCGTGCAGCGCTACCTGCCGTCCTTCGACTGGGGCCTCGTGGTGAAGATCAACGAGTCCGAGCTGCTCGCGCCCATCCGCGCCCAGCGCAACCTCCTCCTCGGCGTCGCCGCCGCCGCGGCGCTGGCCATCGCCGGGGCCGCCGTGCTCGTGGCGCGCACCATCACGCGGCCGATCATCCGCCTGGACCGCGCCGCGCGCGAGATGGCCGAGGGCCACCTCGACCAGGACATCCCGATCCTCGCGCGCGACGAGACCGGCCGCCTCGCCGCCGCCTTCAACGTGATGGCCCGCGAGCTGCGCGCCTCGCACGAG
Source organism: uncultured Verrucomicrobiota bacterium (assembly GCA_937871685.1). Classification (GTDB taxonomy): domain Bacteria; phylum Verrucomicrobiota; class Verrucomicrobiia; order Chthoniobacterales; family SZAS-18; genus SZAS-18. The sequence goes on along the minus strand of CALMOL010000528.1, from coordinate 9,453 downwards.
GACCTCCAGGGCCGCCTCGACGAGAAGACCAAGGACCTGCGCGACGCCAACGAGGAGCTGCGCCACCAAAACGACGCGCTCGCCGAGGCGCGCGTCCGCGCCGAGGCCGCCAACCACGCCAAGAGCGAGTTCCTGGCCAACATGAGCCACGAGATCCGCACGCCGATGAACGCCATCCTTGGCTTCTCGGAATTGCTCGAGCGGCGCGTGGCCGAGGGCGAGCCGCGCGAATACCTCGACGCCATTTCCGGCAGCGGAAAAACCTTGCTGCGCCTCATCAACGACATCCTCGACCTTTCCAAGATCGAGGCCGGCCGCCTCTCGCTCCAGCCCGCGCCGTCCGACGTGACCACGATGCTGATGGAAGTGCGGCAGATGTTCTCCCTCCAAGCCGGGCAAAAAGACCTCGCCCTCGAATTGGCCTTGGCCGCCGACCTGCCCGCCGAGTGGACGCTCGACGAGGTGCGCCTGCGCCAGGTCGTGGTAAACACGGTGGGCAACGCGATCAAGTTCACTTCTGAGGGCGGCGTGACGATCCGCGCGCGTGCGGAGCCTGCAGGCGAGCCCGACCGCCGCACGCTCGTGCTGGAGGTGGCCGACACCGGCATCGGCATCCCCCCGGACGAGCAGGAGCGCGTGTGGGAAGCCTTCGCGCAGGTGGCCGGCCAAAGCACCAAGCGCTACGGCGGCACCGGCCTCGGCCTGGCCATCACGCGCCGGCTCGTGGACATGATGGGCGGCCGCTCCGAGCTGCAAAGCGAGCCCGGCCGCGGCACCACCTTCCGCTTCACGTTCCCCGACCTGCCCGTAAGCGAGGAGGCGCGCCCCGCGTGGACCGACGACGAGGCCGCCGAGATCGCGCGGGAAAAGGCGTGGGCCGCCCGCCCGGCGCTCGACGTGCTGATCGTGGACGACGTGGCGCTCAACCGCCGCCTGGCGCGCGACTTCCTCGGCCCGCCGCACCAAGCGCGCGAGACCGCGGACGGCGCCGACGCGCTGGCATTCGCCCGCGAGCGAAGGCCCGACCTGATCCTCACCGACCTGCGCATGGCCGGGATGTCTGGCCTGGACTTGATCCGCGCCCTGCGGGCCGATCCCTCGCTGACCACGGTGCCGGTGATCGTGCTGACCGCCTCCTCCATGGAGCGCGACGCCGAGCAACTGGCCGCGTTGGGCGTGCCCTTCCTGCGCAAGCCGTATTCCCGCCACGAACTCCTCACGCAGGTGCTGGCGGCGCTGGACGCGAACCCCAGCATGTGAGGGCCAAGCGCCCGCCGCGCGTGCCTTCGAGGTGGACGGCGCGATCCCTCGCGCCGTCAGCGGCGGCGGAGCCGCCTGAATTCTTCGGCGCTGCGCGCCCGCCACGGCGCGAGGGACCGCGCCGTCCACCTTGGAAGATCTCCCGCTCGTGCTTTGCTCTTCCCTGGTTGATGTGCCGTCAGCGTGCGCTTGCCTTCGCGGCGCCTTCCAGCAGCGCATCCAGGTCCGCCCGCCGCAGCAGGCGGCCGTCCAGCACCACGGCGTGAATGCGCCGCGTGTGGCGGATGTCCAGGAGCGGGTCGGCGTCGAGCAGCAGGAGGTCGGCGTATTTGCCTACCGCCACGGCGCCCCGGTCCCCGTCCAGGCCCAGGAACTCGGCCGGCCCAAGCGTGGCCGCGCGCAACGCGTCCGCCGGGGAGAGGCCCGACTCCACGAGCAGCGCGAGCTCGTCGTGCAGCGAGAATCCCGGATACACGAGCGGCATCGGCGCGTCGGTCCCGGCCAGGATGGGAGCGCCCGCGTCGTGCAGCGCCCGCACGATCTCCCGCGACACTTCCCAGCGCCGCGCGGCCAGCCCCATCTCCTCGGCCGGCGCGTGCCCGAGGATCATGGCCCAGCGCGCCTGCTCGTCCGCTCGCAGCAGGCGCCAGCGCGGATCATCGCGGAACCCGGCCCGGTCGCCGCGCGCCTCGAAGTGCGGCAGCACGAGCGTGGGCACCTGCGCCTGCTTGGTCCGGGCAAGCGCCGTCGCCGCTTGATCGCATCTCCGCGGGTCGAAGCCGTCCAAGATTTCCCGCTCCTGTGCGTCGCGCCGCCGGACGGTTTCCCCGCCCGCCAAGCCCCGGCGCGCGGCGACGAGCGATTCGCCCGCCGGCGCGCTGGCCTCGGGAATCTGCATGAGATGCTCATTGCTCCGCTGCCCGGCCTCGGCCGCCTCGACGACGCCGATCTCGGCCGGGACGTGCCCGGCCACCGGTATTCCCAGCGCGCGCGCCTCGTCGAGGATCGCGCGCCAATGCGGGGCTGGCACTTCCGAGAAGACTTTCACGAAGTCCGCGCCGGCGGCCTTGATCTCGCGCACCCGCCGGCGTGCCGCCTCCGGGGAATCCGCGCGCACCGGCACGCCGGCCGCGAGCACGCGCGGCGCGATGAGTTCGCCCCGCACTCCCGCCGCCCGCCAGCGCGCGATCGTCGGCAGGTCCGTCGGCGCCGCGGCCATCTCGCGCACTCCGGCCACGCCGTTGGCGACGAAGAGCGGGAAAGCCCACTCGTTCGGCGGCCGGCGCGAGGCGTTGTTGAAAAGGTGGACGTGCATGTCCACGAGCGCCGGCACGAGGAAGCGCCCGCGGCCGTCCACGCGCGTCGACGCGGGCGGCACCGCCACCTCATCGGGCTCGCCGATCGCGGCGATGCGCCGGTCCACGACCACGACTGTTTGCGGCCCCGTCGTCCGTCCCTGCGCCACGTCCACCACCGCGACGTTCTCGATCACCAGGGAAGGTGGGTCATTCGAGGCCAAGGCTTGCGTGCGGCTCGCGAAGGACGCGATCCCCGCCACGGCCCATGCGCCCAGGCGGAAGGCGCGGGAAAGCGGTGATCGTCGCACGGGGGCAATGGACAGATTCCCCTGGTTGCTGCCACCGCGGACCCGCGCAAGACGCTGCCTGCCGCCTTGCACCGCGGGCTGATCACACCGGTGATGGCCGCCCTCGGCGCGGCGTTCCTCGCCGGCGACCCCGCCAAGGCCGCGCGCGCCATGCTCCGGCTCATCGCCGCGCCCAACCCGCCCACGCACCTGCTCCTCGGCCCGGACGCGCTGCGCTTCGTGCGCGAGGGCATGAAGGCCTTCGAGGCCGAGATCGCGGCGTGGGAAGAAGTCACCACCTCGACCGATTTCGACTGAGCCGCCCGCGGCGCCTCCCGCCGCTCAGGGCTTGGGGTGGTCCTGGAAAAACTTGGCGATGATCCGCGGCCCGGCCTCGGCGGGATACACGTGGCCGCCGTCGTGCAGATAGGTGGCCACGTCGGCGCCCTTGCGGGAGGGATACACCGTGAGGCCCATCGCCTCCGGCCGCCGTGGCCCGCAGCCGTTCAGCCGGAGCACCTGGTCGATCATCATCTCCTGCCAGGCGAAGCGCACGAGCGGGTCGCTCGGGCTGCCGAGGTGGAGAAGCGGTTTCGGTTGGGCGCGCTCGTATCCGCGGGCGAGCAGCGCCGCGGACGGCGCAAAGGCGGCGAAGACCGGGCCGCGTTCCGCCCACAGAAGGTAGGTGAAGCCGCCCCCGTTGGAATGCCCGGTGGCGTAGATCCGCTTGGAATCCACGCGACAGCGCCGCTGGAGGTCGGCCAGCATCGTGTCGAAGAACCGCAGGTCCCGGTCTTCCATGTTGCCCGCGTCCTTTTGCCAGCCGGCACGCTTGCCGTCCGGATCAGTGAGCGCGCCGGGGGTCGGCAATCCCTGCGGATAAACCACGATGGCCTCGGGCCACGCTTGGTGGAGCGCCATGCGCGCGGCGGCGAAGCGCATCGTCCCGCCGTGCCCATGGAAGACAAACACCAGCGGCGCTGGCGTCGTCGAGGCCGCGAGCGGAATCCACGCCAGCGCCTCCCGCTCCACGCCATCGACGGTCCAGGTGCGGCGCTCAAGCTCCGCGGCGCCGGCGAACCTGCCGGAGAGGAGGAAAACGAGCAGCAGGCCGGCGAGGCGAAGAGGTCGAGGAGGCATGGCGGATGGAATTGCCGCGAGGCGTCATGATCGCGGGCAGCTCTTGAACCCCGGAAACGCCTTGCCGATGCGCCAGAATTCCGATCCCTCCGAGCGCTTCGTCGCCGCGGTCATGCTGCGCAACGCGACCAAGCGGAAGGTGCGGAAACCAAGAATCGTCGCTCGGGCGGAATGGCCGGATGTCCTTCGTTCGTGCCACGTTCACCCGCGTCGGTCCTCGCGCCGCCGATTCTCCAGCGATGCGCGCCCGAATCTTCGCCTTCTCGCTTCTGCTCGCGAGCTTCCTCCCCGGTGCCGCGCCGCTCGCCCGCGCGCAGGATGCCGCCTACCAGGCCAAGTCCGCCTCCTACGACGGCATCGGCAAGGTCTGGATGGGCCGCGAGATCGCCCAGGTGATGGGCCACGAGGGCGCCGATTGGCTGGAGCGCCCCGCGCGCGTGGGCGAGGAGAAGACCGATCTCCTGATGACCGAGCTGCGCCGCCGCCTCCGTCCCGAGGCCACCGTGGCCGACATCGGCGCGGGCACCGGCTACTTCACGTTTCGCCTGGCCCCGCTGGTGCCGCGCGGCCGGGTGCTCGCGGTGGACATCCAGCCCGAGATGCTGCGGATGATCCAATACCGCGGCCGGAAGCTGGGCCTCGCCAACGTCGAGCCGATCCTGGGCACGATCGCCGACCCGAAGCTGCCGGCCGATTCCACCGACTTCGTGCTGCTGGTGGACGCCTACCACGAGTTTTCCCACCCGCGCGAGATGATGGCCGGCATCGTGCGCGGGTTGAAGAAGGGCGGCCAAGTCTGGCTCGTCGAATACCGCGGCGAGGATCCCGAGGTGCCCATCAAGCCGCTCCACAAGATGACCGAGGCCCAGGCCCGCCGCGAGATGGAGGCCGCCGGCCTCGCGTGGCGCGAGACGAGGGGCTTCCTGCCGCAGCAGCACTTCATGGTCTTCGAAAAGCCGTGAGTCGGAGGGGCGACAGCGCGGTCAGTCGAGTTCGCCCAGTTCCAGCAGGACACGACGCAGTTTCGAGCAACAATCTCATGCCCAAGCGCATGGTATAAAACTCCCCTTACGCCTTGAGCCCCTCCCGCCAAGGACGAGCGGAAATATCCTCTGGTTCCGCACTCGGCATCGTCCGCATTTCTTCCTATGCGGACGGTTTCTGCCAGGCCTCGGGCGGTCTCGGGGAGGGCGCGGCGGGCCCGCCCCCGGAGGTCCGGCATCTTGCCGGCCGTCGTCTCCGCGGCTTCTCTCCGGTGCCGCGGAGAGAAACCGGCGAAATGCGTTCGGGCGGGACGCCCTCCGCGGCGGGCGAGGACGCCGCGCCCTCCCCGGGACCGCCCGAGGCCTGGCAGAAACCGCGGCCATCTTGGGACGCGAGGGCAATGGCAAAGGCCGGAAGAAGGCGCAATGCCTGGTTGTCCCTGCGAGACTGAGGCCAAGCTGTTTCACGCCAAGACTTCAAGACTTGGCCGCACCTTTGAGCCGCAGGCGGGCCTTGGCCTGGAGGATCGCGATCACTTCCCCCGCCTGCACGCAGGCCTCGTATTCATCGCGCTCCATCGGAGTCAACGCTCCGTCGTTGGCCTTGGCCGCAAGCTCCTCGGTCCGGTGCTGCGCCTGCGAATCGGCCCGCAGCTCGACCAGCGAGCGCGCACCTTCCTCCCCGAAGCAGCAGCTCACGGGGTCAAGCAGGCGGTCGAGAACTTCAGCGGCGGACATGGATTCACTAAAGCACCGGCTTGAGGGTCCGGCGAGCCGGGAGCCAGCGCCGGGCGGCATCCTCGGCGATCCTGGCTTCGCTCCAAAATTCTCCCGGTTCATCCCAAGCCCAAGCCCCCCGGCGCCCTACTTGATGCCGATGCGCACCCGCGTGCTCCAAAACCACGGCGTCTCGCCGTCGCCGAAGCAGCGTCGCGCGACCGCGCGCAATTGGTCCACGCCGAGATCCGCCTCGGACAGGCCGCGCTTCCGCAGGGTCTGGATGTAGCCCTGGCTCAGCATCAGCCCCACGAAGCGCTCCGACCCACCGGCGTCCTCGTGGTGGAGCACGCACTCGCGCGTGAAGCGGAAGCAGCCGCTCGCCGCCATGCGGCCGAGGTGGCGGGGCTTGTCCCACTGCGGCAGGTCGCTCGTGAGGCCGTGCTCCTTCTCGAGCGCGCGGGTGTGCTCCATGCATTGCACGTAGGCGTGGTCCGCTTCCCAAAACGGCGTGGCCGGCGGCCAGTCGTAGTCGTAGGCCGCCAGCAAGCCGCCCGGCCGCAGCACGCGCACGGCCTCGCGAAAGGTCGAGGCCGGCTCCATCCAATGCAGCGATTGCGCGCAGCTCACGATGTCCGCGCTGCCGGCGGCCAGCCCGGTGTCGTGCGCGTAGCCGGCCCGGTAGGAAATGTTGTCCACCTCCGCCTGCTCGGCCTGCTCCCGCATGGAGGCCGTGGGCTCGATGCCCACGACCGATCGCGCGTGCCGCGCCCAGTAGCGGCTCGACAACCCCGTGCCGGAGCCGAGGTCCACCACCAGCCCGGCGCGCTCGCCCGCGCCCGCCATCGGCAGCAGCAGCGCCGCGAGCTTGGCCGGCGGCAGCGGCCGCACGTCGTCGTAGTGCGCGCCGAAGCCGGTGAAGCGATCCAGGGTCGCGGCGTAGTTGGCGGGCTGCTCCATGCGCGCAGAATCCGCCCGCCGTCCGCGGCCGTCCATCGGGTATGACCGTCTCCTTCCGCCGGGCGGGACGCCATGCGATCCCTCCGATCATTCCTGACCGCGGGGCAACGGCCCGGCGAAAGGCAAGTTCACCACGAAGGCACGAAGCGCACGAAGGACTGGGGATTCCTTGAATTCCCCTTCGTGCGCTTCGTGCCTTCGTGGTTGACCCTCTCGGTTCGAGAGGAGCGGTGCTCGTCATGGTGCAACAACGCCCTCGGCTCGGCCAACGGCACGCTCATCCTGAACGGCGGCACGCTCGAACTCAACGGCTTCACGCAAACGCAGAGTCTTCTCTCGCTCACCGCCAGCTCGACCCTCCTTTATTCCACCACCACGCTGATGAGCTTCTTCAGCGCCGCGCCGACGTGGACCGGCACGCTGAACCTGCCCGACTTCGTGCCGAACTCCGACCAGCTCTACTTCGCCAACGGCCTGAGCCCAGCCCAGCTCGCGCAGATCAACGTGCCCGGCTGGACGGCCGACTCCGTTCAGAGCGGCTACGTGCACTTCACCGCCATCACCGCCGTGCCCGAGCCCGCCACCTGGGCGGCCGGCATCGGTGCCCTGACCATGGTGGGAGCCATGCTTCGCCGCCGGTTGCCAAGGAAATAGATGCCCAGCCGTCCGGCATGAACGGCTCGCTCTACCACCTCTCGCGGGAGCGGCCTGGAATGCCGCCGCCAAAGATCATCTAATTCGTCGCAGGCGCCGCCGCTCCCTCCGCGGGAGAAGCGGACTCTGGAGCATCCGGGTTGGACTCCGACGACGACGAATCGCCCGCGAGCTTTTTCTGCCGCTTCGCTTCCTTCTTGGCCTTTTTCTCTTGTTCGCGTCGCCGCTTTTCGAACGAATAATTGGGTTTAGCCATCCCTGACAGGTCGCAGATACTGCCCAATTTGCGAGCGAGGATCCCGCGGGAGGATCGCTGGGAGCGCAGTTTGTCCGCTTGAAGGACGCGCGACGAAAAAATGGAGCCAGGAGGAGCGGGCGCAGTTGCTTTCGGGCTGGTGAGGCCACCTCCAGCTTGAGCGCAAGTTCCCCGCCGCGCCGAACCGGGTTAAGTTCTCGCCCATGCGTGCGCGAGTTTGGTCCCCTCATCGGCGCCTGAGCCGTTCGCTGATCATGCGGGCGCCTTCTTTGCTGATCGCGCTCCTGCTGCTTGTCATGGGCGCCGCGCCGCGTTGCCTCGCCGCCGCCGACCCGCCGCCCGACGAGGAATCCCTGCGCGGATTCATGGCGGGCGACTACGACCTCATCGGCCGCCGGCCGGATTCCACCAAGACCTACGCCGGCCGCATCACGCTGCGCGTCGTGGGCGATGCGTTGCAGGCCACGCGCACCATCGGGGGCGTCACCAGCCAGGCCGTTCTCCGCTTCGACACCATCGCCGGCGCGGATCGAATCCCTGTCCTGCGAGCGCAATTCACCCTCGGCGGGATCAAGCACGAGGCCATCTACCAGTGGCGCAGCGACCCCGACAACTACCCGCGCTTCACCGGCCTCGTCTATCGGCCAAACAATCGAACCAAGAAGCCAGGGCTCGAGGCCTGGTTTCCGGTTCGCCCGTGACCCCGGACAGCAGACCTCCGGCGAAAGTCATGCAGCGGGCACGGGTGCCTGGGCTCCGCGAGGGGAGCGGGCGGATCCTTCAAAGGAAGGCGGAGAACTCTCGGCCTACACCGTTTTTCAAAGAGATGGAGCGGATGCTCAGGGAAACGGGTAGCGCGGGCGCCCCGCCCGCGCTGCCCGCGCCCTCTTGCTCTCGATCAACTTCCTTGAAAAAGGGTGTAAGGTCATCCGAGTGCCTAGCCAACTCACTCGCAGGCCTTGGCCGGTCACTCCGAGTGACCTCCGAAGACACCCGAGTGCTTTGGCGGGTCACCCGAATGCCTTGGCCAGGCCTTCGAGTGACCTGCCAAGCCCTGCGCCAGCGCCCCGGCTTCTGGAAGATCCCCCGCGCCAAGATGTCTCAACCCCAGGTAGCCTGCCGTCGGCACC
>CALMOL010000528.1:0-758 GCA_937871685.1 uncultured Verrucomicrobiota bacterium | reverse complement strand
CGCTACCCGTGCCCTCTTGCTCTCGATCAATTTTCTTGAAAAAGGGTGTAAGCCTTTCCCAGCAGGAACCGCGAGGCGCGCCTCCCCATGATCCTCGCGGAAGATGAGCGGGCATCTTTTGCGCCCCCGGCCACGAACTTTGGTTGGCGGCTGGCCGGGGAGCGCGCGGCCGCAATGGCTGGCCGGCGGTCGGTCGTCGCCTTTGCCGCCGCGCCCGCGCGCCATGACTCGCCGGGCGCGTCGCTTCCCGCGATGACCACGTGGTCTCGCCATACGGGCGACCTCCAAACTCCTGCCTTTGGTCGGGTGGCAGGATCAGGAGAGGCGGCCGGGGAGTTTGCAATTCTGGCCGCTTGGTGGGGTGAGAACCCTCTGCTTCAGCAGTGGCCCGATCCTGGGTCAAGGCGAGCCGCCTCGCCGGCAGGCCGCCCCCCGAAAGCGAGCGCTCCAGAAGCGATCCGGCCCGATCCCCTTCCAGCGTGCCGCGCGCGCTTGGGTGAGACCGCGCATGCGATGAAACTCACGGCACGTGCGGTGGGTTTCATGGCGGGCGCGGTTGGATCGATCGCGCGAGCTCTCGAATTCACCGCGCGCGCGGCCCCGACCACGGCGCGCGGAAGGCGCCAAGGGCCACGACCGGCTCATGGCGAGGCCAGCTCGATCCGCACGCGGTAGATGCGCTTCGGCGTGGAGGAGGTGCCGGGCACCGCGCGCTGGGGTTTCCCCCGGACCGGCGGGGGTGGTGGGGCCTTCCAAGG
>CALMOL010000527.1 GCA_937871685.1 uncultured Verrucomicrobiota bacterium | reverse complement strand
GTGCTACCTCGACCTCGACGGGTTCAAGGCGGTCAACGACACGCTGGGCCACGAGCGGGGCGACGTTCTGCTGCAGACCGTCAGCCGCCGTCTCGTCGCGGCGCTCGGGGACGAGCACCTCGTGGCCCGCATCCTCCAGGGCCAGGGCGAGGGCCAGGGCGGCGGGCTTGCGGCCGGCGGCGATCAGGGCGCGGGCCTGCTGGAGGGCGCAGCGCTGCTGGTCCTCGGGGGCGGAGTAGATTTCGCGGGCGGTGTCCCAGGAGCGCACGGCGGAGGTCACGTCGTTCTGCGCCCATTGCAGGCCGGCCAAGCCTTCCCAGACGCGAGCGCTCTTCAGGCGGCGGGCGGCCTTGATGAGGTCGGACTCGACGACGTTCCAGGACTTGCCGCGGCGCTGGCGCGCGAGGGTGGAAAACGCGCGCATTTCCTCGGCCAAGGGCGGGCCGCCGGAAAGCTCGGCGTCGCTGGCCATGCCCATCGAGGCGCGGAGGCCCAGCTCCTGCGCCACCTTGAAGGGGCGGTAGAGCGGGTCGCCCACGAGCGTGTTCATCCACGAGAGGCCGGGCGACGCCATGTAGCAGGCCTCGCCGAGGGTGAACCCGTTCGAGAGACGCGAGTGAAACACGTCGAGATGCACCGTGAAGTGGAGGTAGGGCTCATACACGTTGCCCAGCGTGGCGGCGGCCCCGCGGGCGAGCAGCGGCGCGGCCCAGCAGGCGTTCGGATCGCGCAGGGTGGCGGCGGAAAACGAGTGGATATGCACGGCCACCGCGCCGCGCTCGAAGCGAAAGTCCGGCTGGTTGAAGGGCCCGGCGATCCCGGCCGCATACCAGCCGAGGTAGAGCGCGGCCTCGCGCATGGGATAGCCATTCTCGAGCATGGCCTCGCGGTCGTCCCAGATAAGCGGCAGGTCGCATTCCTTGCGCGCGTTGACGAGCCAGGTGTCGCCCTCGGCGAGGGCGCCGGAGCCAGGGGCGAGGCCGCGCGAGTCGAAGTAGGCGCGGCCCCACAGGCCGTCCTTCTCGGCGGCGAGGGAATCCTCGATCATGCGGCGCACGAGGCCGTCGCTCGGCCCGTCGAGACGGCCGACGAGCATCAGTTGGCCAAGGGCGGGAACCTCGGTGATGCGCGCGAAGGAGCGGAAGTAGGGATTCGGCAGGAAGCCGGTGATGGTCCGCGCGAAGGCGCCGAGCACGGCCAGCTCGGAATCCACGGCGGCGGCGTTGACGCGGAGCGGATCGGGGAGCGCCTTGGGCGGGTCATCGCCGGGGATCGGGCCGGGGGCGGGGGCAATCTTGAGGGGAATGCCGCGGATGAGGACGAGGTAGCGGATGCGGTTGGCGCGGACCTCGGAGGTGGGATTGCGCTCGGGTTGGTCGGGCGTGCGCTCCCACCATTTCTTGTCGTCGAAGATCTTCCGCAGCGGCGCGGCGATGGTGCGGTCGTATTCCTCGCGGGAGATTTCCTCGGTGATCGGGCAGCGCACGGACACGACGCGGTCGGCCGGGATGCCGCGCTTCTCGGCGTAGAAGCGCGCGAGCGGCGCGGCCAGCGGGTCCGCGGCGTTATAGACGACGACGGCCCATTGCGCGGGACTGCCGGGGTCGGGCCCCGGCCGCATCATCTGCGCGGGAAGCGCGGCCGCGAGCAGGAGGCCGAGCGCGAGGAGCGAGAAGCGGAGCGCAGCGGTCATGGCGGGCCGCACGAAGCGTGCGGCCGGACCGCGGGCAACGGGCAAGTCTGTCGCCCCAGGGGCTTGCGAAAGGATGAGGACGTTTTGGAGTGCGGGAGCTTGCTCCCGCTGTCGTGCCGGCAACGCCACGGTCCGAGCAAACGAGGAGGAACCGGGGCGGCGAATCGAAGTTCGACGACTCGCTCGCCAGCGAGGCGGCAGGAAAGCGGGAGCAGAGCTCCCGCACTCCAAAACGCGGCTCGACCTTGCGGAGCACAAAAAAGCGCGGCGGGCACCAAGGCCGGCCGCGCTTGAAAAATGAAGCTCGGGATCAGGCCGCCAAGCCCGCCGGCTGCGCCTCGGCGGCGACCGGCTCGACGTTGATGCGGGTGCGCTTTTCCTTGCGGTCGAAGCGGACGTGGCCCTCGACGAGCGCCCAGAGCGTCCAGTCGCGGCCGACGCCGACGTTCTTGCCCGCGCGATACTTCTGGCCGCGCTGGCGGATGAGGATGTTGCCGGCAACCACGTGCTCGCCGCCGAACTTCTTCACGCCGAGGCGCTTGGAAACGCTGTCGCGGCCGTTCTTGACGGAACCCTGGCCTTTTTTATGTGCCATGACGTTTGGATCTAGGGATTAGGGACGAAAGGCCGCTCAGGCGAGGGCCACGGAATTGATCTTCAGCTTGGTGAGGCGGCGGCGGTAGCCGACCGTGCGGTGGTAGCCCTTGCGGCGCTTGAACTTGAAGGCGATGCCCTTCTTGTCCTTGAATTCCTCGACCACCTCGGCGGCCACGCTCGCGCCGGCCACGAAGGGAGCGCCGGACTTGCCGGTCTTGATGGTATCGCCGTCGGCGAAGAGCACCACCTGGTCCAGCGTGGTGGTCGCGCCGGCCTCCAGGTCGAGGCGATCCACGTTGATGGTGTCGCCCGCGGCGACCTTGAACTGCTTGCCGCTGACTTGGACGATGGCGTAAGGCATGACGAAAGTAGGCTGGGGAAAAAGGGTCGCGAAGCTAACGACTTCAGGTGGGCGCGCAAGCTCTTTCCCCGCGGGATTTCCCTCGCGCCGCGCCGGGGCCGGGGCATCGTGGGTTCATGCATCCCGCGACTCGACGGGCCGGCGGCGCGCTCCTGGCCGCGCTGCTCCTGGTGGCTGGCCTTCTCCTGCACCCCCCCGTCCGACTCGCCGCCAAGGAGCCGCCGGGCAATTCCACCGAATCCGTGAAGCGCGACATCACCGCCGTGGTCGAGGACCAACTGGCCGCCTTCCGGGCCGGCGACTGGGAGCGCGCGTATTCCCATGCGGCCTCGCCGATCCGCGAGATGTTCCCGCTGGCGGACTTCCGCCGCATGGTGACGACGGGCTATCCGCTGATCGCCAAGTCGGCGAGCGCGGACTTCGGCATCTGCCTGGACAACGGCTCGGAGGCCGTGATTTACGTGCGCGTGGACGACGGCGCCGGCCGCACCGGCGACTACCAATACACGCTCACCAAGGAAAAGGGCACCTGGCGGATTACCGGCGTGGGCGCTGCTTCGGAGAAGGGGAGCTCGGTCTAGACCGAGGTGAATCGTGAATCGTGAATAGTAGATTCCAAGCCGCGCTGGTGTGCGGCGAATGTTGATCTGGCCCGCGCCACCTGCCCACCATTCACGATTCACGATTCACCTCGGTTCCGTCCCCCGCCGGCTCCCAAAGAAAGTGCTCCAGGCGCAGGCGGGTGAGCCGCGCGGCGGCTTCCTCGCGGAGAACGCCGGGCGAGGCGGCAAGGCGGCGCAGCACGACGGCCGCGTCGGTCCAGCGGCCGGCGGCTTCCAGGCGGGTGGCGGCCTCGAAGCCGGCGCGATAGAGCCACGGCACGTCGTCGTCGGCCGCCAGCTCCAGCGCCACGGCGGACTGAAGGGCGGCGAGCGCGGCGGGGAAATCGCCCGTGAGATCATGGGCGTGGGCAAGCTGCACGAGCGCGCGGCGGCGCGCGGGGACCGGCAGGCCGGGGCGACTGGCCAGCGTGGCGAGCGCCGCGGCGGCGTCGGGGGCGCGCGCGCGATCCTCGGCGGCGGCCTGGAGCAAGGCCTCCGCGTGGAC
>CALMOL010000526.1 GCA_937871685.1 uncultured Verrucomicrobiota bacterium | reverse complement strand
GTGCATGATCGGCAGGCTGCCGGGACGGCGGCGACGGGGCAATCCTTTTCCAAGCCGCCCGCGCGCGGCGCTTGCCCCGCGGCGAAGCCGTGCTTGCGTGGGCGCTCGCCGCCCGGCGCCGCCACTCCGCGCGCCCCTGCTCGAGGGAGTGAACGATGGTCTGGGCGGAGTCCATGCGGAGGGGAGGAAAGAAGACGACGAAAAACGACGGCCGGGCGGGCGGCGCGCTTCATCCGCGTGGCGCTGATTCTCTTCGTCCTCATCGGCGTGGGGCTGCTGCTGCTGCTGGCGCGCTTCCGCGGCTTCTACCACCCGGAAGCGATGGACGCGGCGCAGGCCTCGCGGCAGCTCGCCGATGGCAAGGGCTTCACCACGCGCAACATCCGCCCCTTGGCCCTCTGGCAGATCGGCCAGCACCGCGGCGCGCAGCCGAGCCTCGCGCAGGAGCTGCCTGATACCTTCAACCAGCCGCTGCCGATCCTCTTCAACACGCTGCCGATCAAGCTGGCCGGGGACAACTCCCTGTTTGGCCAAGCGGGCGATGGCCGGGCGATCGCCTACATTCCATCGAGCGAGCGATGGATCGCGACGTTTGCGATGGCCTGCTTCATGGGTGCGGTGGCGGTGGGATACTTCCTGGCGCGGCGGCTCTTCGACCAGCGCCTTGCCCTGCTGGCGGCCTCGCTGCTCGTGGTATGCGACCTGTTCTGGCAGTTCTCGCTCTCGGGGCTGCCGCAAATGCTCATGCTGCTGATCTTCATGGGGGTGCTCTACTGCGTGGCGCGCGCGATCGAGGAAAACAACCAAGGCCGGCTCGCCTTGAACTGGGCGGCGCTGACCGGGTTGGGATTTGGCCTGATGGCGCAATGCCACGGCCTGGCGTTCTGGCCCATGCTCGGCTTCGTGATCTTCGCGGCCATTTACCTGCGGCCGCGCGGCGTGGCGGCGGGCGTGACGCTGGTGGTTTTCGCGCTGGTTTGCACCCCGTGGATGATCCGCAATTGGCAGGTCTGCGGCAATCCCTTCGGCACCGCGGGCTACGCCATCTACGACGGCGTGAAGGGCACGATCTCCACCATCATGCGCTCCGGGCCGCCGGACCTCGCCGAGGTGACGCCGATCTGGTGGCGGCCGAAGATCCAGGCTGGCTTGCTCACGCAGGTCGGGGCTCTGTTCGGTCTGCTCGGCTCCTCGCTGGTGGCACCGGCGTTCTTCCTGGCGCTGCTGCATCCCTTCAAGCGCAAGGAGACGGCGCACTTCCGCTGGGCCGTGCTCTCCATGTGGCTGGTGGCCGCTTTCGGCATGGCTCTCTGGGGCATCAAATCGGACGACATGGTGTCGGTCAATCAGCTCCACGTCCTCTTCATCCCTGCGATGACTTTCTTCGGCCTGGCCTTCGTGCTGATCCTGGTCTCGCGCCTTTCCTTCGCCGCGGTGCCGCTGCTCCAGCGAGCGTTCCTGGGAGCGCTGATTCTCGTGTCGGCGCTGCCGCTGATTCTCTCCCTGCTGCCCTCAAGCGTCGCGCCGGTGCGCTACCCGCCTTACATGCCGCCGGCGGTCAACCTGCTCACCCGGCTCACGCAGGACAACGAGGTGATCGTGTCCGACCAGCCCTGGGCCGTGGCTTGGTATGCCAACCGCCGGTCACTCTGGCTGCCGGCCAAGTTCGCGGACTTCGTGGCGATGAGCGATTACAGCAAGCTCGGCGCGCCCATTGCCGGCGTGCATCTCTCGCCGACGACCTCCCACGCGCGGTTCACGGCCGACATCCTGTTCGGGGAATTCAAGGAATGGTCATCGGTCATCGCGCGCTCGCCGGGGCCGACCTTCCCCTTCAAGGATTTCTTCCCGCTGCCGGTGAACGGGGAGTCCGGCTTCTTCTCGGACAAGCGCCGCTGGGAGGAGCTGGCCGCCTCTCAGGGCAAAAAGATAGGACCGTGAGGCTAGCTTGGGGTCACTGCCTGCGCGTCGGCTTGGGCTCATTCCCATGCGCCAATCCCGCCGTAGGGCATCGCCTGACGCGCCCCGCCCGGAAAATCTGCCTTTCGCCGGTCCTTCAGACGGCTTAGATTGGTGGTTCCGCCATGCCGTCCGCGAAACCCGCTGCTGAACCTGCCCCGCCTCTGGATTTCGAGGGCGCGATGGAACGGCTGGAGGGAATCGTCGGCCGAATGGAAGGGGAGCGCCTTCCCCTCAAGGAATTGCTTTCTTCCTATGAGGAAGGCGTGAAGCTCGTCCAATCTTGCACCCGGCACCTCACCGCCGCGGAGCAACGCAGCGAGCTCATCACCCGCCAAGCCGACGGCGAACCCAAGGC
>CALMOL010000525.1 GCA_937871685.1 uncultured Verrucomicrobiota bacterium | reverse complement strand
CTCGTAGGCCGTCATGCCTGGCTCGCGCTGCGGAACGAGGGCGAGGTCGATCTCCACGCCGGTGCCGCCGCGCGAGGCCGTCTCGCAGGTGGAGCAGGTGAGGCCGGCCGCGCCCATGTCCTGGATGCCGGCCACGGCGCCGGGCAGGGCGAGCAATTCGAGACACGCCTCGAGGAGGAGCTTTTCCTTGAAGGGATCGCCCACCTGCACGGCGGGGCGGTCTTCCTTGGATTCCTCGGTGAGCTCGCGCGAGGCGAAGGCGGCGCCGGCGAGGCCGTCGCGGCCGGTCTCGGCGCCGACGTAGAAGACGGGGTTGCCGATGCCGGTGGCCGCGCCGCGGGCGATCTGCTCGTGGCGGAGCACGCCAAGGCAGAAGACGTTCACGAGCGGATTGCCGGCGAAGGACGGGTCAAACCACGTCTCGCCGCCGACGGTGGGAATGCCGATGCAATTCCCGTAGTGGGCGATGCCGGAAACGACGCCGGCGAAAAGGCGGCGGTTGTGCGCGAGCTCGGCCGGCGGGGCATCGGCGCCGTTGAGCGCGGGCGAGGGCGTGACGGAGCCGAAGCGGAGGGAATTCAGCAGGAAAACGGGCCGCGCGCCCATCGTGAAGATGTCGCGGATGATGCCGCCGACGCCGGTGGCCGCGCCCTGGAAGGGCTCGATGGCACTGGGATGGTTGTGGCTTTCCATCTTGAAGGCCACGGCCCAGCCGCCGCCGATGTCGATGACGCCGGCGTTTTCCTCGCCGGCCTTCACGAGCACGCCCGGGCCGGTGGTGGGGAACTTCCGCAGCTCGATGCGCGAGTTCTTGTAGGAGCAATGCTCGCTCCACATCACCGAGAAGATGCCCAGCTCGACGAGGTTCGGATCGCGCCCGAGGATGCGGCGGATGCGGCCGAACTCGGCCTCGGTGAGGCCATGCTGGGCGATGAGCGCAGGGGTGATCGGCGGGTTGGCGGTGGCGGCTGGTTCGGGGAGCACGGGACGGTGAATCGTGAATCGTGAATGGTGAATCGTGGCAAGCCTGGATGCACGCTCGCGACGACACTATCCACGATTGCTCCGCTCGCCCTAGCTGTCTCGCTTCGCTCGGCTCACCATTCACGACCCACCTCGGTCACTTCAGCTTCACCTTTTCCAGGAAAGCCCTCGCTTCCTGGTCCGTCGCCTTTTCTTCGGTCCCGGCAGGGAGCGTTTCGACGTAGAGGATCACCGTGAGGCCGCGTGACTTGCCCGGGACGCGGACATACGCCCCGCGAGTGACGACGCGCACCTCGGGGCCGCCGCCGGCCGGGCGACCATCAAGGGTTGCCACGCTGCGGAAGAACGCCGCCGGGCGGCCTTGGAACTCCCCGGCCTCGGCCGAGAATTCCGGGGGCTTGGCACCTTTGAGCGCGCGGACTTGGAGGGATTTCACCTGCGCCAGGAGAGCCGCGGAAGAAGCATCTTCGTTCGGCATAGAGGCGGCCTTCGATGACGCGAAGACGTGCGCGCGTGCGCCCGGAGCCCATGGGTCGCGTTGGATGAGCGCCTCGGTAGGCGTCTGCTCTTCGGGCCGCAGCGTCCAGCCTGTGCCCGGCGCAGACCGCTCCACCGTGAAGGCGGCGTAGTCCTGCGCCGCGGGCAACTCGGCGGCGCGGGCGGAGTGGAAAACGAGAACGCAAAGAAAGGCCGGAAGAAGGCGGTGCATGCGGGGAGTATCCGCGCTTCGCGCGATGGGGGAAATCGCTGGCGCCGCGAAGCGGCCCTTCAACTCACCAGCGCCCGCAGCCGGGCGGCCGAGGCAGGCTGCGCGGTTCCTAGCTCGGGAGCGAAGAGGGACACGCGGAATTCCTCCAGCAGCCAGCGGAACGACTCGCGGTTCGCGGGAGGGACGCGTGCCTCCCAATCCTTGAACTCGGCGAGCGGCTTCGCTTTTTCGGCGTCCTTCGCGGGGTGTAGGGCAGCGCGCTCGGCACGGACCTGAACCGCGCGCAGGTAGCGGGGCAGGTGCGGCAGCCGATCCGCCGGAGTGCGCGCGAGGAAATCCGGCGGCACGAGCCGGGCGACATCCGCTTCCAAGCCCGGATAGCGCTTTGGCTGGGCCAGGACGGCGGAACGCTGCGCGAGGATCTGCTTGGCGCGCTCGACGGTCTGCCACGTCGTCGCGATGATCCCGCGTCGCGCGGCCTCGATCATCGCCTGATAGCGCGCTGCGCTGAGCGGGCGGAGCGGTGCCAGCGTGAGCAACGCTTCCACCAAGTGCTGGCGGCCGGAGCGCTGGAACGTTTCCGCGGTGAATTCGGCGGCAGCGGCAGTCGGTGGCTTGGCGACGAGCTGCGTGAGCGCGGCGCGGAAGTCGGGCTTGGCATTCGGGCCGGCCGGCCGGCCGAGCGCGGTGAAGTCCTTCGCGGCGCGTTCCAAATCGCGCGCAAGAGCCAGCTCACCGAGGCGGCGCACCGCGCCGGGCGAGGCAACGTCGGCCTCTTCACGGCGGCGATGCAGGCGCACGTCCACGGCGTCTCCACTCCGCTCCAAGCCAGGGAACGCCAGGACGGGCGCGCCGCCGATCTCCTCCACGGTGATCTCGTCCGGCAGGTCGCCGAAGTCCCAAGCGCGTGCGCCGCGCCGCTCCCAACGCTTCACGGCGGCGTCCCAAGCGCCGGTGCGCACGTCCTTCTGCGCGGCCTCGGCGCGCACGGCGGCGAGGTCGCGGCCGGCGATTACCGTGCGCTGCTTGGCGTCAATCACTTCCACGCGCGGGCGCAGATGGGCGGGCAGAGCGTTTGCTGGCCAGTCCTCGGCACTCACGGGGACGCCGAACTTCTTTGAGAGAAACGCCGCCAGCGCAGGCAGGAACTCGCTCCGGCCGGGGTCGAACTCGCGCGCGATCGCTGCCGCGTCCGGCCGGTGCGGGCGCAATGCGTTGCGCAGGGTCTTGGGCAGGGCGCGCAGCAGCGTGGTGATCTGCTCCTCGCGCATCCCCGGCACGAGCCACTGGACTTGGCCGCTCGTGAGGTGCTCGGCGGCGGGCAGCGGCACGCGCACGGTCACGCCGTCGCGGTCCTCGCCGGGCGCGTAGGCGTAGGAGAGCGGGAGAACGAGGTTCGAGAGCGAGGCCTGCGCGGGGAACAAGGCGGCGTCGAAGCCCGCGTCGTTGTCGCCGATGAGGTCGGTCTCGGTGGCGATGAGGAAATTTGGCTCGCGCGTGACCCTCTCGCGGACGAGGCGGTTGAGATCCGGCACCGACGAGACGTCCTTGATCCGCACGGCGTAGAACCGGAAGAGCATTTCCTCCAGCGAGTGCGCCCAGCGCGAGCGAACACGCACGAGGCCTTCCTCCAGCTTCGCCACGAGCTTCGCGTTTTCCGCGAAGAAGCGGTGCGGCAGCCGCGCCTCCTCGCCGACGAGCGCGCCGCGGATGAAGAGTTCGGTGGCCTCGGCGGCGTTGATGCGGCCGTGGTCCACGAAGCGGCGCGAGACTTCCAGGCCGTGCAGAAGGACGCGCTCGGTGACGAGGACGCGGCCGGCCTTCGCACTCCAATGCGGCTCGACGTAGCGGAACTCGCACAGGTGCGCGCCCAGCTCGACGACCCACTCGGGATCGATCCCGCCGACGGTGCGCGCCCAAAGCTGCGACGTCTCGACGATCTCGCCGGCGACGATCCAGGGCGGCTGGCGCGTTGGTTCTTCCTTCGGCAGTTCCTCGCCTCCCTCGCGCTTGCGGCCCGGCTTGGGCCGGTCGCGGCGCTCGAAGAGGTTCGAGCCGGGAAACACCGTGAGCATCCGATTGCCAGAGGCGCGGTAGAAGTTCGTCTTCTCGCGGAGCGCGATTTGCCCGAGCAGGCCGGTGAGCACCGAGCGGTGGATGGCATCGGCAGGGTCGCGCGCGGCGGACTCACCGGCGCCGCGGGCCCCCATGGCATCGCCGAGCTGGCCGTGGAGATCACGCCATTCCCGCATGCGGACGAGCGAGAGAAAGTGAGCCTTGCAGAATTTCCGCAGCGCGGTGCCCCAGCCGCGCACATCCGGGGCCGGCGCGGCGCGCCACAGGCGAAGCAGAGAAAGGAAGTCCGAGGTTGGGTCGGCAAACTTCCGATGCGCCGCCGCCGCGGCCTCACGCTGCGCCTCGGGACGCTCGCGCGGGTCCGGCACGCTCAGGCCGGCGGCGATCACGAGCATCTCGCCGAGCACGCCCTCGCGGCGGGCCTGGAGGAGCATCCGGCCGAGCGTGGGGTCGATCGGGAGGCGCGCCAGCTCCGCGCCGAGCGGCGTGAGCACGTTTGCCTCGTCGAGCGCGCCCAGCTCTTGCAGCAGCGCGTAGCCGGCGCGGATCGCGGCGGCCGACGGCGGCGAGAGGAAGGGGAACGTCTCGATGTCGCCGAGGCGCGAGGCCTTCATGCGCAGGATCACCTCGGCGAGGTTGGCGCGCTGGATCTCGGGCTGCGTCCAGCGCGGGCGCTTGTTGAACTCCTCCTCCGAATAGAGCCGCACGCAGGTGCCCGCGCGCACGCGGCCGGCGCGGCCGGCGCGCTGGTTGGCGGAACTCTGCGAGATGGCCTCGACCGGCAGGCGCTTGGTGCGCGTGCGGGGCTGGTAGCGCGACATCCGCGCGAGGCCGGCGTCCACCACGCACGCGATGCGCGGCAGGGTGAGCGAAGTCTCGGCGATGTTCGTGGCCACGATCACGCGGCGGCGCGGACCGGGGGAGAAGATGCGCGTCTGCTCGCCCGCCGGCATTCTTCCGAAGAGGCCGAGCACCTCGAAGCCTGCGCCGAGGCGGCCGTCGAGCGCGTCCACGGCCTCGCGGATGTCGCGCTCGGTGGGCAGGAACACGAGCACGTCGCCATCGTCGAATTCGATCAGCGCGTCCTCCGTGGCGCGCACGGCGGCCTCGACGTGGCCGGGGTCTTCCTCGTCTTCCCCCCCCGCCCCGCTGCCGGGCGGCGCGTAGCGAATCTCGACCGGAAACAAGCGGCCCGACACCTCGACCACCGGCGCGCCGCCGAAGGCCTGCGAGAAGGCCTCCGTATCGATGGTGGCGGAGGTGACAACGAGCTTGAGGTCCGGGCGACGCTTCAGCAGGCCGACGAGGTGACCGAGGAGGAAGTCGATGTTCAGCGAGCGCTCGTGCGCCTCGTCGAGGATGAGGCAGGAGTATCCGCGAAGCATCGGGTCCGACTGCACCTCGGCGAGGAGGATGCCGTCGGTCATGAACTTCACGCGCGTCTCGCGCGAGGTGTCGTCCTGGAAGCGGATCTTGCAGCCGACCTCGCGGCCCCACGTCACGCCCAACTCCTCCGCCACGCGCCGCGAGACGCTCAGCGCGGCCACGCGCCGCGGCTGGGTGCAGCCGACCCGGCCGCGCTCGCCGAGGCCCGCCTCCAGGCACATCTTCGGGAGCTGCGTGGTCTTGCCCGAGCCGGTCTCCCCGGCCACGACCACGACTTGGTGCCCTCGCAGCGCGGCGACGATTTCCTCGCGCCGCGCGGGGTTCGGCTGAGGGGGTGGATTGGTGATCGGACCCATGCGGAGCTAACGCGGGCGGGACCGGTAGCCGCGCCGCGGCCACGCTCCAGCGGGGGCGCGTCGCCCCTGCTCCAACTATTTGCGGAAGGTCGGGCGCGTTTTGGAGTGCGGTGGCTTGCCACCGCTGTCCTGCCGCTTGGCTGGAAAGCGAGCCGGCGAGCTTCGATCCGCCGCACCGCACCCCTCGTCGTTCGCTCGGCCCGTGGCGCGATCGGCAGGAAAGCGGGAGCAAGCTCCCGCACTCCAAAACGCGCCTGACCTCGCGCAAGCCAAACCGGGCAGACGCGGTATCGCTTTGCTCCCCTCACCATCCCATCAGCGCGCGCAGCAGGCGCGGCGGCGGCGCGCCGTGGGCGAGGATGGCGTCGTGGTATTCGCGCGGGTTGAACTTCGCGCCGAGCTTGGCGCGGGCGGCCTCGCGCAGGTCGAGCATCTCGGTGGTGCCCACGAAATACGTGGAGAGTTGCGCGGAGGTCAGGCGCCCGCGCTTCCATTTTCCGACGGCCTCGCCCTCCTCTTGAAAGCCCTCGTTCATCATGAGGTCCAGAGCCTCGCGCTCGGTCATCGCGCCGGCGTGGATCTTTTGGTCGATGATGGCGTTGATGATGAGGCGGAGGCGCATCTTGAGCTGCTGCATCTTCACCTCCGGGCCGCCGTAGCCGTTCTCCGCCATCACCTGCTCAGCGTAGCAGGCCCAACCCTCGACGAACGTGCCGCTTTGGAACACGGCGCGCACCAACGTGGGCGCGCGAAACCCGTTGGCGTGCGCCCCCTGCAGGTAATGGCCGGGCATCGCCTCGTGGATCGTCAATTCCTGGAGCATGTGGCGGTTGTATTCGCGGAAGAAGGTCTCCACGCGCGGGGCGGGCCAGTCCGACGGCGTCGGCTCGATGCCGTAGAAGGTCTCGCCACCCTTCTCCAGCGGGCCGGGCGAGTCGCAGTAGGCCACCGCCACGCCGCGGCGAAACTCGGGCACCGTGATCACGCGCAGCGGCTCGTCGGGCACGCGCACGAGATTACGCTCGCGCACGAAGGCGGTGGTCTCGGTGACGGTGCGGCCGGCCTCGGTCACGATGGTCTCATTGGTCGGGCGGTCGTCGGAGAGCTTGGTGAGCACGGCACGCGAGACGGCGCGTGCGTCCATCGCGGCAACCTTGTCCTCGGGCACGTCGGGAAAGAACTTGCGGTGCAGCGGCCGCGCGGTCGCGGCCATCGCGGCCTGGGTGGCGCGCAAGTCGGTCTCGGCGCGCGCGA
>CALMOL010000524.1:20077-20675 GCA_937871685.1 uncultured Verrucomicrobiota bacterium | reverse complement strand
ACTTTGTGCAGGCCATCCGGCGGCGCGCGTCCGCGGCAGCCTCGATCCCGCCGCCTTCCGCTGTTTCCCAATGGCGGCGCGCCGAGATCGAACCCGGCTTGGAACTCCATTGGCGCGGGGATTTTCCCCGCCCCCGTGACCGCGCCGCCGCGTTCCAGCTCGCCGACAAGATCCTCCGCGCCCTCGAGTCCTGACTTCCCGCGTCTTCCCATGAACCCCCAGCTCCGCCTCGAACCCCAGTTCCGCGCCCTGCCCGCCGCCCGTGCGCTCGACCTCTCGCTCGTTGTTCACGTCCAGCCGCCCGAGTTCCCTGTAGATGCCTCCGCCGCGGCGCGTCCGCCGGTCAACGTCGCCCTCGTGCTCGACCGCTCCGGCTCCATGGCCGGCGACAAGCTCGCGGCCGCGCGCGACGCGGTGTGCGCCGCGCGCGGCTTACTCGGCGCGCGCGCTCGCGCCAGCGTGCAAGGTCTATGGCGTCGAGCCGGAAGCGGGCAACGACACATGGCAATCGCTGCGGCGCGGCGAGCGCGTCAGCATCCCCGTGCCCAAGACCATCGCCGCCGGACTGCAATCGCCCACGCCGGGAGCGCTCACCTTC
>CALMOL010000524.1:7333-20067 GCA_937871685.1 uncultured Verrucomicrobiota bacterium | reverse complement strand
CCGAGGAAGCCGAGCGCGACGCGGTGTGCGCCGCGCTCGGCTTCCTCGGCGCGCGCGATCGCGCCAGCGTGGTGGCCTTCGACGACCATGTCACGGTGCCTGTGCCCGAGTGGACCGACGCGAGTCGCATCGAGGCCGCCGCGGCCGTGCGTCGCATCGAGAGCGGCGGCTCCACCGCCCTTCACGCCGGTTGGCTGGAGGGCGCGGGCCGCGTGGCCACGGCGCTCCAGCCCGCCGCCCTCAACCGCGTGATCCTCCTCACCGACGGACAAGCCAACGCCGGCGAGACAAATCCCGCGCGCATCGCCGCCGACGTGCGCGGCCTCGCCGGCCGCGGCGTGAGCACCAGCACGCTGGGCTTCGGGCGCGACTACAACGAGCACCTCCTGGAAGCGATGGCCCAGGCCGGCGACGGCAACTACGCCTTCGTCGAGTCCGCCTCGCAGTTGGAGGAGATCTTCGCCGGCGAATTCCGTGGCCTGCTGCGCCAGTGCGGCCGCCGCGTGAGCCTCGGCTTCGAGCCGACTGCCCGCGGCGCTCGCGCCGAGATGTGGAATCCGCTCCCGCTCACCGACACTGGCCGCTGGATGCTGCCCAACCTGCGCTTTGGCGAGCCCCTCTCCTTCGTGCTTCGCCTCACCGGGCCGGCCGCCGATGCGGCGCCGGGCGGGACGATTCGCCTCGGGACCTTCCGCCTCGCGTGGGACGACCCGCGCGACGGCCGCCGCCGCACGGAAACCCTGCGCTGGGAGATGCCCGTGGTCAGCGAGGAGGAATATTCCGCGCAGGCCGCCGCGCCCGCCGTGGAGGAAGCCGTGCGCCTGCAGGAGATCGCCCGCGACAAGCGCCGCGCCGCCGAGGAGCTCGACCGCGGCGACGTGGATGCCGCTGCCGGCACGCTGCAACGCACCATTGCCCGGGCGGCCGCGATGCCCGCCTCGCCCGCCGCCGCCGCCGAGTTGGAAGAACTGCGCGACATCGAGGCGGGTGTCCGGGAAGATGCCAAGCTGACCTCGAAGAAGGCGCGCTATTCCGCCTACAAGCGCGAGCGCTCATCGTGATATCGGCCAGTCCCAAAGCGCGGCGGTGTGGCGCCGGCGTCGCAGCTCCGGTTCGGGTTCAATCCCCAACATGGAACTATCCTTCCGCCGAATCGCGACCGCGCCGGCGGCCCTCCTTGTCGTTCCCTCCGTGCGCTCCGCGCAAAAGCCGCCGGCTGGCGATCTCACGCCGGCGGTGAAGACGGAACTGACAGATCTGGCGAATCGCCTGCGCGGCGGCACCGGCGCCCTCCCGGGTCTGCGGCCCAGATCAAGCGCATCGCGGCGAACGCGGACGACGCCAAGAAGCTTTCCACCTACGTGGAGAAGACGTATGGCTCGCTGCCGCCCAGCCCGCCGATCAAGCCCGAGCAAACCGAGGGGATGGTCACAAACGGCCTGCCCGGTGGCTACGGCGATGTCGCCGCGCGCTTCCGGCCCACCGCGGATATCTACGGCGTGAAATTCTTGAAGCCCGGCGAGACGCTCGGCTTCGCCCTCCAGGGCTTCCTCAAGGTGGACGGTGCGTGGGTGATGAGCCCAAAGGCGTAGCGCGCCTTCGACGGCCAGTAACTGCGCCGCCCATCGTGGAGATAGACGTGCGTTGGGATCGAGTCGATGCACTGGTCACGTCGCCTCGACGCGAACCAAGGCGCTGCCGTCGAGCGACGTCTCCACGGCGAAGCTCACGTCGAGGAAGTGGCGGATCACGTCCATGTTCGTGCGGGCGTGGGAGGAAAGCGCCGTGGCGCGGAAGCTCCCGCGGCCGGCCAGCGCCATCGGCAGCAGCAGTTGGTCGGCGAGGTGCTCGCCCACGGGCGCGGACGACGCCAGCCACGCGCGGGTCTCGTTGGCCATTCCGTCCACCACCTTCTCGGCGCTCACGCCGCGTGCGCCGAAGCCGGTGAAGACTTCCGTAATCTCGGGCGTTGTCACCTCGGCGAAAACCACGTTGCCCGGTCCATGGGCTTCCGGCAGCTCCTTGCCGGCGAAGCATTCCGCCGGCCACGAAGGAAGGCGCACCCGCGCGTGGGCGACCTCGCGCTCCAGGATCGACCATGGCAGCGCTGCCCCGTGCGCGAAGAACCGCCGGCTCGTGATCTCGCCGCGCTCAGTCAGATTCAACACGCCGAGCCCATACCGCGGAACGGGTTGGATCTCTGCCTCGATCCGTCCGCCGCCGGCCGGGTAGAAGCCGGGCCGCACGAGGGCGAGGCACATCTGCGGGCCAAGCTTGGCCAACTGCGGCACGAACGTGCGCTCCAGGAAATCAAAGGGCGGCGCGGCCGGATTGTGCGTGCCGCCCTCGACCGTGACCTGCGAGGGAGCATCCGCGAGCATCAGCGCCGGCAGCACGGTCTGCAGGACAAGCGTGGCGCTGCCCGCGGTGCCGACGGCGAAATGGTATGCGCCTGCGCGAACCGCCTTCGGACGGAACGTTACTTCACTCGATCCGAGCGCGTCGCCCGTCACCTCGGCGCGCGTGATCTCGGCCGCCGCGCGCAATGCCGTGAGATGCTGACGCAAGAGGCCCGGCTTGGCGCGTCCGGCGCGGATGCCGGTGATGCGGAACGACCGGCCCGTCACCATCGAGAGCGCGAGCGAGGTGCGCAGCACCTGCCCGCCGCCCTCGCCCTGGGAGCCGTCCACGTGGAGAAGATCGAAGGAAGGCATGAAAGGGAAAGGTCTGCCACAGAGGCACAGAGATCACAGAGGAGAAGCGGAAGGGACTTCCATTATTCTCTTCTCTGCCACCTCTGTGAGCTCTGTGCCTCTGTGGCAAAACCATTTGGCTTTACGCCGCGCCGCGCAGGCTCTCGTCGGAGTCCTTGATCACGAAGCGGGCGCGCAGCTTCGCCACGCCCGTGGCGAGGCCGGCCAGCTCCACGGAGCGCAGCACCTCGCCGAAATCCTTGTAGGCGGCGGGCGCCTCGTCGCGCGGGTATTGGCGGCAGTTGGTCAGGATGTCGGCGGCGGTGAACTCATCGTCCACCGCGCGCTGGTCTAGCTCGCGGATCGCGGCCTTGCGGCCCTTCGCGCGGCCGGCGCCGTGGTTCACGGAGTAGCGGCTTTTCTCCGCACCCGGCTCGGCCACCATCACCACGCTTCCCGCGGTGGGCGAGCCGGGCAGCAAGATCGGGTGGCCGGTCGCCGCGAAGGGCGTGTCGCGCAGCGCGTGGTGCCCGGCCGGGAAGGCGCGCGTGGCGCCCTTGCGGTGCACCCACGCCATCTGGCCGTCCACCGGCTCGCGGCGGGCGATGTTGTGCGAGATGAAATACACGAGCCGGCCGGTCGCGCCGGGGATCACTTCCTGGAACGCTTCCAGCACGAGCGCGTTGATGAGCAGGTGGTTCACGGTCGCGAAGTTGGCGCCGAGGGCCATGTCGTCGAGGTAGGCGTCCGCGGCGGGCGTTCCGAGCGGGGCATACACCAGCTCGCGGTCGCCGCCGGGCAGCGGCAGGCTCCACGTCGCGAAGAACTTCTGCAGCGCGGCAAACTGCCCGCTGGCCAGGTTATGCCCGAAGCCACGCGAGCCGCAGTGCGAGAGGAACGCGAGGCCACCGTCGCGCAGGCCGAAGGTTTCGGCCGCGGCGCGGGTGCGCTCGCCGGGCAGAACCTCCACGGCCTCGCACTCGCCGAAGTGGTTGCCTCCGCCGTAGGAGCCGAGCTGGGTCATCTTCTCGGCGAAGCGCGGCAGCGCGCCCGCGGCGATCAAGTGGTCAAGGCGCGCGGCGAGGGCGTCGCGCGTGTCGTCGTGGCCGACGTGGAACGAGTCCTCGCAGCGCTCCGCCCATTCCGGCGGCACGCCGAGCGCGGCGCACACCGCGGGCGAGGCACCCTCGATGGCCACTTGGCGACCGAGCTCCGGCGACACGCGACGCGACTTCGGCGCGGAGCGCTGCCCGCGGCCCGCGCCGGTGGGCGTGCGGGCCGTGATGGCATCAATCAAGGCACGACGGATGCTTTTCTCGGCCACGGCCTCGGCCGGCAGGTCGAGCGCGAGCAGGCTCATGGAGCACTTGATGTCCACGCCGACGGGACCGGGATACACGTGCGTGGGCGAGACGAGCACGCAGCCCACGGGCGCGCCGTAGCCGGCGTGCGCGTCGGGATTGAGGACGAGGTCCGTGACGCCCGGCGCGCCGCGCGAGTTCATGGCCTGCTCGACGACCTTCGCGTCGAAGCCGGCGCGGAGCGCCTCGGTGGCGATCACCGTGATCGGCCGGCCGCGCGAGCCGGGCGCGGGCAGGAAACCGGTCGCCTCGCCGGTGGACGTGAAGGTGGGGAGAGCGTCGGTGGAGTTCATGGGATTACGCAGCAGATCGGTCAGGCTGAAGCACTTCGAATTAGGTTGTC
The DNA here is from genome assembly GCA_937871685.1 of uncultured Verrucomicrobiota bacterium. GTDB lineage: Bacteria > Verrucomicrobiota > Verrucomicrobiia > Chthoniobacterales > SZAS-18 > SZAS-18. The sequence goes on along the minus strand of CALMOL010000524.1, from coordinate 15,670 downwards.
GCGCGCGGTGGCGGCGGTTTGCGGAAGATCGGGCGCGTTTTGGAGTGCGGTGGCAAGCGACAGCGCGACACCGCTTTCTCTACGAGGCCGCGGTATCGATCCCAAAGCGGTGTCGCGCTGTCGCTTGCCACCGCACTCCAAAACGCCGGTGCGCTCACCAGGGCAACTTTGCCAGGTGCGACCGCTTGAATCGGAAACACGTTTAAAGATGAGAGCGGAAAATGTCCGGCCCGGCCGCGAAACCGCGGCGACAAGGATTTGATGAAACGTCGCGCTCTACCGCTGAGCTACGGCCCCGTCGAAATGGAGCCGGCGGGACTCGAACCCGCGACCTCGTGTGGGATAGACATGTAGTTCCATCGGGCATTCGCCGCGGAAAACCGCGGGCCGGCGCGAAGGGGAAAGGCGGCGACTAGGGAGGGGCGAAACGTTCTTCTTGCTCTACCAATTGAGCTATCCCGCTTGCGCGGGACCGGGACTCGAACCCGGAACCAAGGAGTCATGTAGTTCCGCCGGCATTCGCCGCGAAGGGTTGAATGATGGGGCTTCCGCGACGTGCCGACCACGATTGGCGGGACTTGCGGGCGTTCGCGTTTCCGCGTGACGCCACGCCCCGGGATTCGAACCCGGAAGAGCCATGTAGTCCGCGCCGGCATTCGGCACGCTGGGAAAGGATGTGAGAAAGGGTTCTCCGCCGCGCGCCAACGAGGAGTTGGCGAGACATCATGGGTAATGTAGTCCGCGCCAGGATTTGGCGCGCGGGGAGAAGAGTGGTTGGGATGAGGGTGAATGGTTCGCGAAGGGCTTGCCGCCCCCGCCGCGGAGGGCACCAGGGCTCTCACCCCGGGCCTCCGCAGCGGGCCGCTAGAGCTGGACCTTCTCGATCTCGGCGACCCAGTGGCCGGGCGAGAGCTCGCCGCGGGCGAAGTCCGCCACGAGCGGGAACACGGTGTCCGAGAAGCCGCCGATGTTCAGGATGTCCGCCCGCTCGGCCGCCTGCGTTTGGGCATACGGCTGGAGGTCGAGGCAGACGAGGCGCGCGCCGGCATTGCGGCGGCGGAACATCTCCCACTCGCGCATCGTCGCCGTGGGCGAGCCGCCGAAACGGCCGTGCTGCGGGGTGTCCATCCACGACTCGTTGTCGGAGAGGTAGATCACGAGGTCGCCCGGCGCGCGGCGCTGGTTGAGGAGCGCGAGCGGCGCGGAGCAGTTCGTTCCGCCGGCGGGCAGCGCGGCAAGCTTGGCCGCGTTGGTGAACACGGTGTCGCGAGGGTTGAGCTGCACGGGGACGGCCTTCGACTCGAAGGCGGTGATCTCCGCCTCGCGGTTGCGGCGCAGGATCGCGGCGGCAAACAGCGCCGCCACGTCGATGCAGCGCACCACGCTCGTGGCGCCGGGACGATGCCCGGTCACCGGCGAGTGCATCGAGCCGGACATGTCGATGAAGACGTGCACGCGTCCCGGGATGGCGGGAATGTTCTCGATGGCGACCTCCATCGCGTCCTGGAGGGCCTCGCGCACCACGGCGGGCACGTCGGGGCCGGCCGCCGCGTGGGCAGTCAGGAGCTGGTAGGGCAGCACGCGGGAGCGGCGCACCTCCTGCGGATTGCGCAGGCGCTCGGCCACCTCGTGCAGCACCTGGCCGCGGCGGAACACGCCGTGGCGGGCCAAGGTGTTGAGGTTCATGCGCGTGGCCTGCCAGGGCAGGCGGCGCGCGATGGCGGCCCAGGCATCCTCAGAGAGAGGCAGCGCGGTGAGCAACTGAAAGGGCACGTCCGGTGGCGCGGACTGCGCGCCCGCCTTGAAGGCCTCGAACTCGCGCACGATGGCCGGCAGGGCCGCCGCGTCGTGCGGCTGGCCGATGAGCCAGGCGTAGAGCGCGGCGCGCGAGGGAGTCGCGGGGCGCGGGTGCACCATGCGCACGATGTCGGCCAGCGAGGGACGCGTTCCGACGCAGGCGCGGAAGACCTGCTCGTCGGTGCGCGACTCCAGCCACTGGCGCACGCAGCGCCGCGGGGCCGAGCCGAGCGAGCGGCGGCCGGTCGCGCCGGAGCGGATGATCTGCACGAAGTTGCGCAGCATGCGGGCGTCGTCGATCACGCGGGGAAACACGCGCTCGAGGAGCGCCACGTCGCGGCCGGCCAGCGCGGCGCAGAGCAGCGCGGGCATGTCCTTCATGCGGCCGCGCTCGCGGGCGTGGATCGCGGTGCGGGCGAGGAAGCCCGGCTCGACGGCGGCCGCGAAGCGCAGGGTCTGGTCGAGCTGCGTCTCGGCAGAGGCGTAGAAAGTCGTGCTCAGGCATCCGGTGGACGCGAGCTGGGCAAGCGCATGGCGCGCTGGCAGCGCGTAGGCGGCGCCACCGGCCTCGTTGACCGTGTCGGTCGCAGGCGAGGCGCTGCTTGAGGAGCGAAAGAGCGTGAGGGAAGCCATGTCGGAAAAGGCGTGGGTGATGCCAATCCCTTGTGCTCGCGGCGTGCCAACGGCCGAAATTGATTGCGGAGAAGTGGTGAAAAGGCGCTGCCAACAGAAGGAAATCGAATGTGAAGTATTTCTGAGCCTCGTTAGCGTCGGTGTAGTGAGGTGGGAATTTTGCGCGCGGATAAGCTTGAGCTTAGATCATTCGCTATGCCTGCCGCCCCTTCCTCTCGCCCGACCGTCGTGATCGGCTTCGCCGGCACCGTGCTCGACGAGCGCGGCATCGCGCCCAAGCGCTGGGACGCGTGGCGGCCGACGGTGTCGCTGTGCCAGCACCCGGACTTCCTCGTGCATCGACTGGAGTTGCTGCACGATTCGAAGGGAGGCGCGCTGGCCGGCCGGCTGGCGGAGGACATCCGCACGGTCTCGCCGGAGACCACGGTGCGGACGGGTGAGATTGCGTTGCGCGACCCGTGGGACTTCGAGGAGGTGTATGGCGCGCTGGCCGACTGGGCGCGCGCCTACCCCTTCGACCCGGAGCGCGAGGACTACCTCGTTCACATCACCACCGGGTCGCACGTGATGCAGATCTGCCTGTTCCTGCTCACGGAGTCGCGGCGAATGCCGGCGCGCCTCGTGCAGACCGGGCCACCGCCCGGGCGCTCTCCGGGGGCGCCGGGACGGCTGGCGGTGATCGACCTCGACCTCTCGCGCTACGACCGCTTGGCGGAGCGCTTCGCGGCCGAGCGGCGCGAGGGGGCCGACTTCCTCAAGTCCGGCATCGCCACGCGCAACGCGGCCTTCAACCGCATGATCGCCGAGATCGAACTCGTGGCCGAGGCCTCGCGCGAGCCGGTGCTGCTGATGGGCCCCACGGGCGCGGGGAAGTCCTCGCTGGCGCGGCGCATCTTCGAGCTGAAGAAGGCGCGTCACCTCCTGCGCGGCCCCTTTGTGGAGGTGAACTGCGCCACGCTGCGCGGAGACACCGCGATGAGCACGCTCTTCGGCCATGTGCGCGGCGCGTTCACCGGCGCGCAACGCGATCGGCCGGGCCTGCTGCGCGCGGCGGACGGCGGGCTGCTGTTCCTCGACGAGATCGGCGAGCTGGGCGGCGACGAGCAGGCGATGCTGCTGCGCGCGTTGGAGGAGAAGCGCTTCCTGCCGGTGGGCTCCGACCGCGAGATCGGCAGCGACTTTCAGCTCATCGCGGGCACGAACACCGACCTCGCCGCCGCCGTGCGCGCCGGGAAGTTCCGCGGCGACCTGCTGGCACGCATCAACCTGTGGACCTGGACGCTGCCGGGCTTGGCCGCGCGCCTGGAGGATCTGGAGCCAAACCTCGACCACGAACTCGAGGCGGCCGCGCGCCGGCTCGGACGGCGCGTGCGGTTCAATCGCGAGGCGCGCACGGCGTTCCTGGATTTCGCGCGCGGCCCGGAGGCGCGCTGGACGGCGAACTTCCGCGACCTCAACGCCGCCGTGACGCGCCTCGCCACGCTGGCCAAGGGCGGCCGCATCACGCGCGACGGCGTGGAGCGCGAGACCGCCCGCCTGCGCGACGATTGGCGCGCGACGCCGGTGACGGATGCCGACGGGACCTTGCTCGCCGAAACGATGGGCGCGGACGCTGCCGCCAAACAGGACCTCTTCGACCGCGCCCAGCTCGCCGCCCTGCTGCGCGTGTGTCGCGCGAGCGACTCGCTGAGCGGCGCCGGCCGCCGCCTCTTCGAGCATTCCCGCCGCCGCCGCCGCACCGCCAACGACGCGGATCGCCTGCGCAAGTATCTGGCCCGATTCAGCCTCGATTGGCGGGGTGCGCGGGACCGGGTGAAGCAGGGCGGCCTTGATGATTAGCGTTCGGCGTGAACGCGGCCGAGGCGCGCGCCAATTTCCGTCCGCTGTCTTGCGCAGAGGCGGCCTGCGGCCAAGTTTGGCCCATGCCTCAGACGCTGGAACCTCAAGATGCTTCAGCCGCGTGGTGGGCGGATCGCCCCGAGAATGCCACTGCTGATGCTGCATCGGAAGTCATCCGGCTCATGCTGGCGCTGGTGGAGAACTGGATGGACTTCTACCAGAAAGCTCGCCAGTGGGAGCAACGCGAATTCTTTGCCGCGGAGGGTGAACCGAGCGTGGATCTCCTTAGGGAGCACTTGGACACCTTCGACCTGTTGAACAAGTCAGGTGACCATCATCTCAGGATGCTCGGATGTTTGCCCGTCCCCAGCCGAGACGTGGAGCGTGCGCTGCCGCTGCTGCGCGCCGCGGAAGAGAACCTGCACGGGGCACTGGAAGCGGTGCAAGAAACCTTGGAGCTATGGCATCGCCCGCCTTCTCTCGATGAAGAGAAACGGGAGCAGCTATCTCAGCTTTTTCCTGCCCGCGCTGCTTGAGCCATGGCTCCACCTCCGGAGCAAGAGGCGATCTTCGAGGCGTGGCGCGACTACGATCTTGAGTTCAGGGACAGCGCAGCGCGGGCCGAAGCCAAGCGGCGGCGCGACGGCCTCATCGCGGCCGAGTTGAGCAAGCGAGGAGCGTCCGGCATTCCACTGACGGTAGAAGATGTGCTTTCCCATCTCCGCGACCAATATCGGCAATGGCGGCGGCGTTCGGGAGTCTGAAACGCTTGGTGTGAAATGCGTTGGGCTGAGCGTGGCCCCGTCTGAAACCCTTCGGCTTCTCGCTTTCCGAGCGCACCACGGACCTCGCAGATAAGGCACTCTCCCACTTTTGCCCCGCGCGGTGGCTACTGGGACCGCCGGCATCCCTGCCGGCAGGGTCCGTTCTGGGCACCTTGCTGCTTCGGTCTTCTGGGAGGGCCCTCGTTGCCCTCTGCGGTCTGCAAGAGCCCGAAGGAGAAAGGTCAGATGCCCTGGCGGCCCCTGCCGGCAAGGATGCCAGCGGTCCCAGTAGCACCCGCCCCCAGCGTGCCGAGCGCACCCGCGGGCGAGGCCTTGATTCACACCAAGCGTTGAAACATGGTGATTGCTCGTGGTGCCACACGCGCACCGTTTTGATCAACCGCCGCCGCTCACGCAAACAGCGGCGACAGGGGTGATTCGCCCTCGCCCTCGGGCCAGCCGCGGGGGCGGGTGGTGCTCACGCTCTCGGGATCTCGCTCGCTCAGGAGCACGCCCTTGGTCTTCGGGTTTTGCACGGGCAGTTCGTCCAGGCGGACGGTGTGCTTCTCGGGGCCGCGCGCGGTGGGTGGTGGCTTGCGCTGGCCGGCCTTGAGCTTGTATTCGCGATACTTCACGTAGAGCAGGTCCTCGGCATCATCGGCCAGGAGGTGGATTTTGATCTTCCCCTCGGGGACGCAGCGGTATTCCTTGTCGAGGATCGCGCCGCCGAAGGCGAACTTCTTCACGAAGGTCGAGCCGCGCGGGCCGAAGACGATGATGAATTCCTTGTCGCGATCGAAGACCTCGTAGCGCACCACGTCGCGGTCCACGAAGAGCTTGTCCGGCGGCGTGACGACGCGGTAGCGGCCGTCGCCATGGACGATCAGGATGCGGTCCAATTCGGAGCACTTGAAGGCGGGCTCCAGGCCGTCGCCCTTCACGCCGTGGCCGAGGTAGCCGCGGACGGGATCGTAGGTGACGGCGAGGTTCTTGGCGGCCAGCTCGCGCTTGTCGGTCTCGGTGAAGGCGAGGATGCGCGTGCGGCGGGGATGCTTCTTCGCGTGGACCTTGAGCAGGTTCTTGAGGAACGAGACGGCGTAGCGCTTCACGCTGGCGAGATGGCCCTCGGTCTCCTCCAGCCCGGCGAGGGCGTCGCCGATCTCGCGGCGATTCTGCGCGAGGTCGAAAAGCGAGATGCGCTTGATGCGGATCTGCAGGAGCGTCTCCACGTCCTCGGAGGTCACGTCGCGGCGCAGTTCGTGGCGGAACCGGTTCACCCCGCGCAGCACGGCGGCCTGCACGGCCTCGTAGGTCTCGCACTTCTCGATGTCCTTGTAGATGCGGTTCTCGATGAAGATGCGCGCGAGGCTCTTGGCGTGGATCTCGTCGTTGAGCTTGTCGCGGTGCAGCTCCAGCTCGCGGCGCAAGAGCTCGACGAGCTGGGCCGTGTTTGCCCTCAGGATCTCATGGACGTCCATCTCCACCGGTCGGTCGCCCTGGATGACGATGGGGCGGGTGGACACGCTCAGCTCGCAGTCCGTGAAGTGGTAGAGCGCGGCGACGGCCTTGTCGGCGTCCTCGCCCTTTTGGAGCTTGATCTCGATCTCGACGGCCTCGGCGGTGAAGTCGTCGATGGACGACACGCGGATCTTCTTCTTCTTCGTGGCCTCCTCGACCGAGGCGATGAGCGACTCGGTATTGGCCCCGAAGGGCAGCGCGCGAATCACGAGCACGCCGGCGTAGCCCTTCTTGTGCTCGATGAGGGCGCGGACCTTCACCTTGCCCAGGCCGCGCTCGTATTCGCGCGCGTCCATGAGGCCGCCGGACGGGAAGTCGGGCAGGAGGTCGAAGGGCTTGTTTTGCAGAATGGCGATCTGCGCCTCGATCAGCTCGCAAAAGTTGTGCGGCAGGATGCGCGTGGAGAGGCCCACGGCGATGCCGTCGGCGCCCTGCATGAGCAGGATGGGGATCTTCGACGGAAGCGTGACCGGCTCCTCCTTGCGGCCGTCGTAGGAAGGGACGGTGCGGGTGAGCTCGTCGTTGAAGAGCTGGTGGCGGGCGAGGTCTGTGAGGCGCGTCTCGATGTAGCGCGGCGCGGCGGCGGAATCGCCGGTGAAGAGGTTGCCGAAGTTGCCCTGCCCTTCGAGGAGGAAGCCCTTTTGGGCGAGCACCACGATGGCGTCGCCGATGGAGGCGTCGCCGTGAGGGTGATACTTCATCGCGTCGCCGATGACGTTGGCGACCTTGGTGAGCTTGCCGTCGTCGGCTTGGTGAAGCGCCCAAAGGATGCGGCGCTGCACGGGCTTGAGGCCGTCCTCCAGCGCCGGGATGGCGCGGTCGCGGATGACGTAGCTCGCATAGGCGAGGAAGTTCGAATCGACGAGCTGGCGGAGGTTTGGATCGTCCGGAGCAGCCGCGGGAGCGGCATCGACCGAAGGCTCATCCGGGCCACCAGGGGAGGCGCCATCCGGGGAGGGGGAATGAACCCCGCTGGACCCATTCGCCCCGTCGAGGGCGAAGGTCGGGGCAGCTTCGGAAGCAGGAAAATCAGGCGTCGCAGGCGGCGTCATGGGAAGCCAGGAAAGTCCGCCGGACGCAGGGGTCAGGCAAGGGATTGAAGCGTGTTTCCGTCGTTTTTTTGGATGGATTTGGAACGCTAAGAAATTGGGAGGACGCCGATGTTTCCCTGGGGCTTCCTTCTGGGAATGGGTTTGAGTTCTCTCCTGGGATGATCTCGACCTGGAGCACCCGAGCCTGCTTGAGAGCCGTTTCAGATCATCTCCCTCCAGGCTGTCGCTTCGCTCTCAGCCGCAGAGGATCCTCATCAGGAGTCAGATGCTCGTCATCTGAGTTCAGATGCCTTAGCTCTGCACTCAGATGGTCGGCATCTGCGGTCAGACGGAGGGCCGTCTGAGGTCAGACCAATTCCATCTGAGTGCAGACGATTTCGTCTGAGTTCAGATGAAATGGCTCTGCGTTCAGATGCCCGAGGTCTGCGTTCAGACGACTTTGGGCTGAGTGCAGATGGATTTGATCTGCGTTCAGATGATTTTGGCCTGATCAGAGATGGCTTGGTCTGAGTTCAGATGGAATTCATCTGAACTCAGAGCCGTTTCATCTGAACTCAAAGCCGTTTTGTCTGAACTCAGATGCTTTTGGTCTGAACTCGGAGCTGTTTCGGACGGGTTCAGCCTTTCTCCGCGTGGGAGCAGCGGCGTGCGGCCGTGTTGCGCTTACCTTCTTGGAGGCGGCGGGCCTCCGAAGCCACCGGCTGCACCATTCTCGGTAAGGCCGAGTTCATGAA
>CALMOL010000524.1:0-7323 GCA_937871685.1 uncultured Verrucomicrobiota bacterium | reverse complement strand
GGGAGCTGTTGCGGCGGGGTGCAGCCTTTCGCGGGGGGGGAGCTGGGGCGGGCGGCGGTGTTGCGCTTACCTTCTTGGCGGGGGCGGGCCCCCGACGCCCCCGGGCCCGCCGCGACCGCGGCCGCCTGCGCCGCTGGCGACGGCGTTGGTGATGGCGGTCTTTTGCTCGGGGGTGAGATTTGCGGCCTGGAGGGCGGCGGTGGCGGTGGTGGGATCCGCGTTGAACCACTGCACGAAGACGCCGCGCGTGGTGAAGTCGCGCATCCGGTCATCCGTGATGCTCTGAGCCCATTGCACGGCGCCGGCGGGATTGGAGCGGCCCAGGTCGCGTGCGAGGGCCACCACGGCCTGGTCGCGGCCGGCAGACTCGGGCAGGGAGTTGATGAAGTTGGTGGCGGCGGCTTGGTCGGTATTGAGGAGCGACCACGCGGCCTGGCGCCACACGGCGTTGCGCGCGGGGGAGTCGGAGAGGGCGAGCGACCATTGCGCGGCGGCCGGGGCGTCGAGGCGCGACCAGGCCCACATCGCGGCGCGGATGGATTCCTCGTAGTTGTCGCCCTTGAGCTGGGTGCGCACGTATTCGGCGGCGGCGGGCGGGTCGTTGTTCGCCCAGGCGGCGATGATGCCGCGCCAAGCCTCGGGGTTCTGCTCGTTGACGGGGAGCTGGTTGAGGAGGCTCACGGCGCCGCCAGGATCGTCCGCAGCGAGGCGGCCGAGGGAGCCGGAGATGAGCTTGGCGCGCATTTCGGCGTCGGGGATGCCGAGGGCGGACTGAAGCGCGGCACTCGCGTCGCCGTTGATGACGCCGTCGTCGATCACGGCGGAAAGCGCGGCGCGGCGGTCGCCCTGGTCGGGCAGGGAGAACGCCCACTGAAAGGCGGGGGCGAAGCCGATCTTCTGCGCGTATTCCTTAGCGATGGCGGAAGCGGTGCCGTTGCGCGAGCCGGAGGGCGGCAGCTCGTTGAGGAGCGGCGCGGCGAGGTCGGGCCGGTCGGTGGCGAGCGCGGCGATCATGATGCGCGCGTAGTCGTTGCGCTCGCGGCCGGCGGGCAGGGCACGCGCGTAATTGAGCGCGGAGGTGGGATCGGCCTTGGCCCAGGCCTGGACGGCCTCGATCTCGGCGCGGCGGCGCACCTGCGAGACGGGCAGGGCGCGCGCGAAGTCGAGCGCGGCGCGCGGGTCGCGCTTGGCCCATTCGGACACGGCGCCGGGGAGCTGCCGGCGTTGGTCGCCGAGCGAGAGGCCGCGCACCCACGTGAGGGCGGCGGCCGGGTCGCGCGCGATCCAGCGGCGCAGGAGGTCGGCGAGGGCGTTGTCGCGCTCCGTGCCGGGCGTGAGGCCGAGGAGGCGGCGCGCCTCGGCGTCGAAGTCGGTCTCGCCCTCGGCCGGCGCGGGCGTGGGGGCGGCCTTTGCGGAGGCAGAGGCCGGCGCCGCGAAGGTCGGCGCGGCAACGGCGACCGGTGCGGGCGTCGGCGCGGTGGCGACCGGCGCGGGCGTAGCGGGGGGATCGGAGCGCAGGCTCTGGCCGATGGTGAACCCGAGCGCGCCGCCGACGGCTAGGCCGCCGAGCAGGATGGCGAGGAAGCGGCCGGAGGCGCACGCGGGAGAACGGAGCGCGGGCCCACCGGCCTAGCGCGCAAAGGCCGCCCCGTGAAAACGGCGCTTGCTGGGGGCGGGCTGGACCGATACGACAAAGGCGCGAACCGACCTGCGCATCGGACTTGCTCGAATCCACCCGCCGCCCGCCTCCGGCACCCTTCCCCACCGTGAAAACTTTCCCCAAAACCTCGCGCACTCTGCGCCGCCTTGTCATCGCGGCCCTCGCCCTTTCCTGCGGGAGTCTGCCCGCCGCGAGCCTCCGCTGGACCGGCGCTGCGAGCGACCTTTGGGACAACGGCGCCAACTGGCTCGGCGGCATCGCCCCGGCGGACGGCGACGACCTGATCTTCGGCGCGAGCGGACGCACCATCGTCACGGATCCCTACCTCACGCTCACCCTCGGCACGGTGACGTTCGACACCACCGCGCCCGGCTACCTGCTCACCATCACCGGCGGCGGACCGGCCGGCCACGTGCTCACGCTCAACGGCGGCGGCATCGTGAATAACTCTCCGGTGGGCACCGCGCAAAACGTGATCGTAGGCGCCCAGACGGCCAACGGCGACGCCGGCGCGCGGCTGGAATTCCGCAACGGGGCGACGATTGGGGCCGGCGTCATCATCACCGCCCGTGGCAGCATGCTCGCGACCAGTCCTACCGGCTCGGGCCTCATCGGCAGCGGCAACGTGCGGTTCTTCGATACCGCGACGGCCGGGAGCGCCACGATCGTCAACGAAGGCCACTCGGGCAGCCCCGTGGACGGCGCGCAGACGCAGTTCTTCGGGAACTCCAGCGCCGCCAACGCGACCATCTACAACGGCGCCGGAGGTCGGATCGGCGCGACCAATGTCTTCGGCCACGGCGGCGTCACGTTCTTCCGGGACAACGCCTCGGCCGGCAACGCCATCATCACCAACGCCGGTCTCTCCCAGCCCGGCTTCCCCAGCGGCGGCGCGACCTTTTTCCTCGGCTCGGCCACCGCCGCCAATGCGCAGATCACCAACGAAAACGGCGGTCAAGTCTCCTTCGATGGTTCCAGCCGCATGGGCACGAGCACCATTCGAAATCTCGGCGGCGATGCCACCCGTCCAGAGGGCGCCCTCATCATCTTCCAAGGCACTGCCCACGGCGACACGGGGACGGTGATCCTGGAGGGCGCGACGATCAGCGGCGCGCAAGGGGCGCAGCTTTACGTCTCGGCCAGCAGCCTGGAAAACGCCGCCGCCACCGCCAATGGCGGCACGAACGGCGGCGGGGGCGGCCTCATCCAGTTCGACGGCGCCGGCCGGGCCGGCAACGCCACGCTCACCGCCAACGGCGGCACGAACGGCGGGAGCGGCGCGAGGATCGTCTTCTTCAACACCGCGCGGGGCGATACTGCGCGCGTCATCGTCAACGCTGGCGCGACCCTGGACCTGAGCGGCTACCAGGGCGCGGCCTTCGGCATCGGCTCCATCGAGGGCGCGGGCTTCTTCTCCATCGGCACTTTCGCCACCGGCGGCGGTTCATTCACCGTCGGCGCGAACAACCTCAGCACGACGGTTTCCGGCGTGATCCGAGACGCCGGCCAATACGCCAACAACCCCGGCACGCTGATCAAGACCGGCACCGGCACGCTCACCCTCACCGGCGTCAACACCTACACGGGCGGCACGGTCGTGGCCGACGGCGTGCTCGTCGTGACCAATCCCGGCGGCTCCGGCCTGGGCACCGGCCCGGCGACGGTGCGCGCCACCGCGACTTCCCTGCTGTCCTTCACCGCGGCGGCCTCGGCCGGCAGCCTGAGCATCACAAACAACCCCGGCCCCGGCGCGGACTTGCGCGGGAGGACCGAGTTCCGCGACACCGCCACGGCGGGCGCGGCCACCGTCACCAACCAAGCCAGCCAGTTCGCCGGTGGCACCGGCGGCCAGCTCTCCTTCCGGGAAAATTCCCGCGCCGGCGGCGCCCGCATCCTCAACCTCGGCGCGACGGTGGACGACGGCCGCGCCGCCAACAGCGGCTCCACCACGTTCTCCGACGCGGCCTCGGCCGGCTCCGCGGTCATCGACAACTACGGCAGCGCCATTCCCGGCACCGCGGGCGGGCAAACGCAGTTCCTCGGCACCGCCACGGCGGGCGCGAGCACCATCACCAACCGGCGCGGCGCCAGCGTTCCCGCCACCTTCGGCCTCGGGGGCCAAACAATCTTCGCCGGAGATTCCCTCGGCGGCACCGCCACGATCCTCAATGCCGCGGGCGATCCCGACGGCACCGCCGGCGCGACGGTCTTCACCGACCGCGCCGACGCGCAGGCGGCCCGGATTACGAACGAGGGCGCGGCCACCGCCTTCGTCGGCGCGAGCACCAGCTTCCGGCTCAGCGCCACGGCCGGTTCGGCGACGCTGCTGCAAGGCGGCGCGACGGCCAACGGCGGAGACGCCGGCAGCCTCAGCTTCTACGACACCGCCACGGCGGGCCGCGCGAACATCACCAACCAGAGCGGCGCGACCAACGCGAGCGGTGGGCGGGCGACGTTCTACAACGCGTCCAGCGCGGGCCAAGCGAGCTTCACGGTGGTCGGCTCGCAGGTGGCCGGCGCGCAGCCCGGCACGGTGGACTTCCGCAACGCGAGCACCGCGGGGAGCGCCAGCTTCACCCTCGGCGGCGGGGCCGTGCCCAGCGGCCTCGGCGGCACCGCGAGCTTCGGGGACACGGCCACCGCGGGGCAGGCGACCTTCATCGCCATCGGCGGGGTGTCGGCGAACGCTTCCGGCGGGCAACTGAGCTTTCGCGGCACGAGCGCGACGCTCCTCGCCACGGCGGGCAACGCCAGCATCTCCAACCGCGGCTCGGGCGTCTCCGGCGCGGGCGGCGGCGGCACGACGTTCTACGCCTTCTCCACCGCCGGGAGCGCGACCATCGTCAACGGCGGCGCCGGCAACTCGGCCGCTTTCTCCGGCACCACCCTCTTCCTTGACGCGGGCGCCACCGCGGGCGCCGCGGCGGTCACCAACGAGGCTGGCGCGGCCTCCGGCGCGCCCGGCGGCCTGACCGTCTTCTCCAACGGGACGACTGCGGGCGGCGCGACGATCACCAACCTCGCCGCGGCCGTCACGGGCGGGGGGAGTGGCTTAACCCGGTTCGACGGCGGCACCGCGGGCACGGCCTCCCTCTTCAACCGCAGCGGCGCGGCGAACGGCGGCACGACGCAATTCCGAAACGCCGCGAGCGCCGGCAGCGCCACGTTCGTCAACGAGGGCGCGACCGTGGCCGGCGGCAGCGGCGGCATCCTCTTCTTCGACGGCAGCAGCAGCGCGGCCAACGCCACGATCCTCAACGCGGGCGGCACGGCCGGTGGCGGCATCAACGCGGTCACGCAATTCAATGATTCCGCCACCGCCGCCAGCGCCGCCATCACCAGCCAGGGCGCCGCGGCCGCCGGCGGGAAGTCCGGGGCCACGACCTTCCTCGGAAACGCCAGCGCGGGAAGCGCCACCCTCACGGCCGAGGGCGGGAGCACCCCAGGCGCGGCCGGCGGTCTGACCCTCTTCTTCGGCAACTCCAGCGCCGGCAGCGCCACGCTCATCGCGAACGGCGGGACCAACGGCGGCTCCGGCGGCCAAGTGGTTTTCCAGTCCGGCGCCAGCGGATTCCTCGCGCGCCTGGTCATCAACGCGGGCGGCGAGCTCGACATCTCCCAGTTGGCCGCCACCGGCATGACCAGCGGCTCGCTCGAGGGCGGCGGCACCGTCTTTCTCGGCGGCAAGATTCTTGCCACCGGCCTCAGCAACCAGAGCACGACCTTCTCCGGCCTCATCCGCGACGGCGGCCTCTCCGGCGCGACCGGCGGCATCCTCAACGTCCGCGGCTCCGGCGCGCTCACGCTCACCGGCGCGAACACCTACACCGGCGGCACCGTCATCGGCGATGGTCTCACCGCCCACAGCGGCAAGCTCGTCGTCGCGAACCCAACCGGCTCGGCCACTGGCACCGGCCCGGTGACCATCCGGCTCGGCGGCACGCTGGGCGGGAGCGGCTTCGTCGCCGGCCCGGTCTTGCTCCAGGCCGGCGGCGCCGTCGTGCCGGGCGACCCGACCACCCTCACGCTCCAGGACGCCCTGACGTGGGACGGCGGCGGGGCGATCCTGCTCGTGCTTGGCGTGAACTCGGCCGCGAGCGACCATCTCAACGTCGGCTCCCTTGTGCGCGGCGCCGACGGCGAGTTTCGCTTCACCTTCGTGAACGGCGGCGCAATCGTGGGGGAAACCTACGACCTAGTCCACTTCGGCAGCCTGCAGGGCTTCAGCGCGAGCGACTTCACCGCCTCTGGGCTGGGTGGGACTTTCAGCCTCGTGAATGGAACATTGGGCTTCACGGTCACCGCTGTGCCGGAGCTGGGTTCAATCGCTTTCGCCCTCATGGGGATGACCCTCTTGCTACTCTGCCGACGCCGGGTAGCCGCCTGATGTGAGGTGGCTCTGGCCGCGTGGATGAACACATCGCCTTTGGTCCTCCTCAGCGGAGCCCGCCGGCGCAAACGCCACGGCTGGTGAGTCAGGGCACAGGCTTTAGAGCGTTTTCGATTCAGGTGATTGCATCAGATCGAAGCCCTTTGCGAGAGGTCGGCCGCCGCCCTCCAAAACGCCGCGGGCCATCCGCCAGCCGCCGCCCGCGAGGCGCGACCACTCGAATCGAAAACGCTCTAGCGATGGTGAAGCCCAAGGCGCCATCGACGGCAAGGCCGCTGAGCAAAAAGAAAAGCTGATCCTTGGAAATGGCGACACCCGCCTATTCAAAATCTCACGGCGGTGCGCTGGAATGCCTCGGCGAGTTGCGATGCCAATTGCTCCGGCGTCGAGTGCTTCGCATCGATCGCCTGCCAAGAGCGCAGTGGAGAAGGCATATCTCCTGGCGTGGCCCCCGGCAGCATCACGGGAATAAGCGTTACATCTTGCTCCTTGGCGGCCCGGCCGAGAGCAACGCCAGACTCAAAGAGAGCCCATTTCGACTGCAGAAAGTTGGGGCTGACTAGAAAGACGAAAGTAGAGGCTCCCTCAAGGGCCTTTTCGATCTCGTCCTGCCATGAGGCGCCAAGAGAAATTTCGTGTCGGTCAAAGAAGACAGGCACGCCACGGGCGTGAAGCTGCTCCGCGAGCTGGGTCGCGATCTTGCCGTCCTGTGCCGTGCTAGAAATGAAAACGGAGTTTTTCTCAGGCATGAGTCGAAGAGGAGTCGATTCGCTCCTTCAGTTGATGGAAGTAGGAATCAATGTCGTTGAGGTTGACAAAGTCGAGCCGTTTTAGCGCCACCGGCAGGAACTTGCTGGCGGCCACATCATCGCGAGTCAAGCCGTGCAGCACAACAACGATCCGTTTCTTCGCGATCCAGAAGGCGCCAATCTCAAGCCAGACATAAGGCCGGTTCATTGCCCAAGGAGTGAGCAGCACAAGCTGTTCGGAAGAGGTGTCCGCAGCGTCGCGAAGCTTCTCGTCAAAGTCATCGCCGTGCTGGATGTCGGCTGCATCTAGGAAAGTCTCGGCGCCACACGCCTCGATTTGAAGCGCAAGTTGCCGCGCTACCCAAGTATCGGTCGAGGCGTGCGAAATGAAGACCTTTGCGTGCATGGCAATGCTGGCAATGAAACCGTCGGCGAAACGCCTTGCCAAGCTAATCCGTTGGTTTTGAGACCAGGGCCGGCCCATGCGCCGTCGTCGCGGGGATTTCCTCGGCGGGGGCCTGGGG
>CALMOL010000523.1 GCA_937871685.1 uncultured Verrucomicrobiota bacterium | reverse complement strand
ACACTTAGAGCGTTTTCGATCAAACTTGTCGCATCCGCCCAAGGTCTGACCGCCCTCCAAAACGCCGCGCGCCATCCGCAAGCCGCCGCCTGCGAGGCGCGACAACTCGAATCGAAAACGCTCTAGTGTTCCGTCCAGGTAGCTTTGACGGGACGATGCCGCCGCAGTTTCCAGAGAGGAACGAGCAAACTTGGACTCGTCAATCCTACGCTGACGGAACACTAGAAGCTGCTTGGCTAAGGGGGATGAATTAGACCCCTCATCACCCACGGCGGCCTCCAGAACCTCGAAGCGCTCCTTGGCCTGGGCGAGCACTGGCCCCGCCTCCGGGAAGTCACCCCTGCGAGGCACGAAGCCGGGGTCAGCACTCGTGACACTGCTCCCGCGCGCTCGACCGGCGTCCGCGCCCGCCAGTAGCGCCCGTGGAGAAGACTTGTGTCCATCCTGGGAAGGGTCGCTCGGGCCATCCGGTGACTTCCTTACACCCTTTTTCAAGGAAGTTGATCGAGAGCAAGAGGGCGCGGGGAGCCTTCGCTGGGTCCGCGCCACTCCTCGATCCGTGGGCGGGACTCTGCGCAGAATGGGCGGAACCCTTCGCTGGGTTCTGGCCGTCCTCCCTTGGCTTGGGCAAAGTCAGCAGACACTTGCGACCATCCGATGAGGGACGGCGAGAACTCTACGAAGACTTGGCGGAAGTCAGCGAAGGACGGCGCGCACTCCTCGCAGGACGACGGCAAGTGGCGGGAGACTTGGCCGAAGCGATCAGAGACTTGCTCCGAGTGGCCGAAGAGTCGCGCGAAGTCATCGAAGACTCGCGCCAAGTGATCAAAGAGGCACTCGCAGAGGCAAACATGGGGGCAGGCGGCGAATCCCGATTCGGTCAAGCTCTCCCACGCGGTGGAGGGAGGCTGTGGGGCCGGACGAGTTTTGCCCCTTCGCCCATCGGCTAACCCAAGCAGGCCGCGCCCTACAGGTTTTGCTTCGGGATGAAGGGGACGCCGTTGCGCCGGCACCACTCGATGGCGGGGGCGGCGCCGGCCTCGGCGGCGGCCACGTAGTATCTCTTCGCCGTGTTCAGGTCCCGAGGCACGCCGCCCAGCCCGTTTTCCAGGCAGCGCGCGTAGAAGAATTGGCACATCGGGTTGCGCAGGTCGGCGCCCTGCTTGAAGAGGCGCACGGCCTCGCGCTCGTTCGGCGCCGGCATGGCCAGGCCGGACATGTAATACGCGCCCAGGTTGGCCATCGCGTTCGGGTTGCCCAGGTCCGCGGCGCGGCGCATCAGGTCGAGCGCGCGCGGCAGGTTCACGGGCGTGCCGCGGCCTTTTTCGTGCAGGATGGCGAGCTTTTCCAAGGCCATTGAGTTGCGCCCGTCGCGGGCGAGGGCGTCGGTCAGCAGGCGGAAGGCTTGGTCGGAGTCCTGGAGCACGCCGCCTTTCCCCGCCTCGAAGCACTCGGCGAGCTTCGCCTTGCCGATGGAGTCGCCGCGGTCGCTCGCCTTGGCATACCATCCGGCGGTCTTGTTCGGGTCGGGTCGCAGGTTGGGGCCGCCGACGAAGATGAGGTCGCCCAGCTCAACCATGGCGCGCGCGTTGCCCTTTTCGGCGGCGCGCTGGTAGTAGTCGTAGGCGGCTCCGGCGTCCAGGGCGCGGGTCTGGTCGCCCAGATACATGAGCGCCGGCTCGGAGCCGAAGGAGCCGGCCTTCTCCAGCAGCGAACGGAGCTGCACGAAGCGCGTCCGCTGGGCTTCGGGGCCGGTGGCGGCGGCGCGGATCGCGTCCACCACGGCGTCGAGCTGCGAGAGGGCCTCTTCCTTATCGACGAATTCCTCGCGCAGACGCACGTAGGCGGCGAGTTGCTCGCGCGGGTCGCCTACGGAATCGGTCTCGCGCGCCTGGGCCTGGGCCTTGCGGAAGGCCTCGTCGAGCTCCTTCATCAGCTTTCGCTGGTGCTCGGTGAGCTTGATCGGCG
>CALMOL010000522.1:11288-11576 GCA_937871685.1 uncultured Verrucomicrobiota bacterium | reverse complement strand
CCCGAGGGGCTGCCCCAGGCGCGCCGCGATTTCCTCGTGGGTCAGCCCGTCGAAGAACGCGAGCTTGAGCGCCTGCCTAGCCGGGTCAGCCAGCTTCTCGACTTCCTCGCGCAGCCCCGGCCCCGGCCCGCCGGCTCCCTCCGCCCAAGCCCCGTCGGCAACGGCCCAGCCGGGAAGGCGCGGCGCCGGCTCCCCCGTCCCGTCCATCTTCGCGTTCGCCTTCGGCTCCCACCCGGCGAGCGCCGGGCGGCGCGCGCGGGCGCGGAGGCGGTCGAGCGCGCGGGCTCG
>CALMOL010000522.1:1617-11278 GCA_937871685.1 uncultured Verrucomicrobiota bacterium | reverse complement strand
GCTTGAACAACGCGGTCGACCGGCCCTCGCTGCGCGCGGGATCGAAACGGCCCGCCGTGCGCCAGACCTCGACGAACACGTCCTGGAGCACCTCTTCCGCCTCCATGCGGTCGCCGGTGACGCGGAGCGCAAGGCTGAAGAGCGGGCCCTTCATCCGGTCGTAAAGCTCCGCGAAGGCCGCTTGGTCGTGGCGAGCCACCCGCAGCAGCAGGAGCGTTTCAGCGTCTGGTTCCAGGCTGTCGCGCATGGCGTTCGGGGACAGGGTTGGCGGGACGGGGCGATGGCGCAACTCCTTCCACCTCGCGCGGGAATCGCCGCGGCCGCGCGGGCCGGCGGCTCACAGGTTTTCCCATGGAATCGGCTGGGCGAGGTCGAGGCGGGGCAGGTCCTCTTGCACCGCTTCCGGATATTTTTGCGACGCGCCGGTGTTGAAGACAACGACACGATCCTCCGGCCGGATCGTGCCGCGCTCCCGCAGCACCTCCAGCACGCCGAGGCAGACGGCTGTCTCGGGACAGAGCGAGATCCCCTCGCGCGAGGCCGCGAGCCGCATCCAGCGCGGGATGTCTGCCTCGGGCGTCGCCAGCGCCAGACCGCCGCTCGCGCGCACGGCGTCAAGGATCATGAAGTCGCCCACCGCCGCGGGCACGCGGATGCCGCTCGCCACCGTGGCCGCGTTCTCAAACTTCTCCGCGAAGCGCTCGCCCCGCTCCCACGCCCGGGCGATGGGCGCGCAGCCCGCGCTCTGGCAGGAGATCATGCGTGGCTTCTTTCCAGACCGCAGCCAGCCCAGCGCCTCCAGCTCGGCGAAGGCCTTCCACATCCCGATCAGCCCCGTGCCGCCGCCGGTCGGATAGAGGATCACGTCGGGCAGCTCCCAGTCGAGTTGCTCGGCCAACTCCAGGCCCATCGTCTTTTTGCCCTCGATGCGGTAGGGCTCCTTGAGCGTCGAGACGTCAAACCAGCCCTTCCGGGCCTTCCCCTCGCCCACGATGCGCCCGCAGTCGGTGATGAGGCCGTTGACGAGAAAGGTTTTCGCGCCGGCCAGGAAGCATTCCTTGCGGTTGATGCTGGGCGTGTCGTCCGGCATGAAGACCGTGGCTTCCATCCCGGCGCGCGCCGCGTAGGCCGCGAGCGCGCCGCCGGCGTTTCCGGCCGTGGGCACGGCGAGGCGCGTGAGACCGAGCTCCCGCGCCATGGTGACGGCCAGCGCCATGCCCCGCGCCTTGAAGCTGCCGGTGGGCAGGCGGCTCTCATCCTTCACGCGCAGGTCGCGCACGCCGAAGTGCGCTCCCAGCCGCGGCGCAGGGAGCAGCGGCGTCATCGTCTCGCCCAGCGACACGATGCTCGCGTCGTGCTCCATCGGCAGCAGCTCGCGGTAGCGCCAGAGCGTGGGCGCGCGGTCCGCCAGCGCCTCGCGGGGCAAGGCCGCGCGCACGGCCGGCAGGTCGTAGCGCACCCACAGCGGGCGCTGCGCCGCGGCGGAGAGATTGTAGATGCGGCCGGCCGGATAGCGCTCGCCGGTGAGCGCGCACTCGAGGTGGGAAACGTGACTGGGCATGGCGAGAGGCGGCGACCTATCCGCCGAAGCGCGCGGCCGGGTGGCCGATCACCTGCGCGGCGAATCGCTCCATCTCCTCCAGCTGCGGGGAGCACTGGAGCAGCAGGAGGTCGAGCCCGGCGGCCTCGAACTCGGCGATCCGCGCGCGC
Organism: uncultured Verrucomicrobiota bacterium; assembly: GCA_937871685.1. GTDB lineage: Bacteria > Verrucomicrobiota > Verrucomicrobiia > Chthoniobacterales > SZAS-18 > SZAS-18. The sequence goes on along the minus strand of CALMOL010000522.1, from coordinate 9,568 downwards.
ACCTGCGCGGGCGTGCCGACGAGGCCGGGGCGCAGGCCGCGGTTCGAGACGGAGTATTCCTCGATGCTCATGCGCTGCTCGAGCTGCGTGCCGGCGAGCCATTGCTGGTAGTTGTCGTAGCCGGCCGCGGAGGCCTCCACGTCGGTGATGCGCGCCAGCTCGGCCTGCGCCTCGGCCTCGGTGTCGCGCACGATGACGTAGGCGGCCATGCCGAAGCGGAGCGGCGGCAGATCATGGCGCGCGCGGCGGGCGCGCAGGTCGGCGATCTTCGCGGCGATCCGCTCGGGCGGGTCGCCGTGCATCAGGTAGGCGTCGCAGCGCGCGGCGATGAGATCCTTGGCGGCCTCGCTCTCGCCGCCGGCATACAAGACGGGGCGCGTCGCGGGCTTGGGCGCGAGGATCGTCTTCTCGTTGCGGTAAAACTTCCCGTGGTGCGAGAAGCGGTCCGCCGTCCACACGCCCTCCAGCACGCGGAGCCATTCCTCGGTGCGCGCGTAGCGGTCGTCGTGCTGCTCGAACTCGACGCCGTATTGGCGCGCCTCCTCGGCCCACCAGGAGGAGACGACATTGAGCGAGAGCCGGCCGCGAGAGATGTGGTCGATGTTCGCGGCCTGCTTCCCGAGCAGCGCCGGCAGGTGGAACGTGGGTCGCACCGCGACCATCAGCTCCAGCCGCCGCGTGACGGCCGCGAGCGCCGCGGCGGTGCTCCAGGCGTCGAGCGCGGGGGCGGCGGCGCCCTTGATGTCGTTGAGGTTCAGCTCGGCGACGAGCGTCAGGTCGTAGCCGATCTCCTCGGCGCGGCAGGCGACCTGGCGGGCGTAGTCCCACGTCGGCGGCATCCGCTCGTCGGGAACGTTCCGCAGCCAGCCGCCGAAGATGGGAAGCCAGAATCCGTAGCGCATGAAAATTCAGTTCCCCGCGCTAGCCAGCTCGGCCAGCAGGTAATCCGCGAGGCGCGCGTGCGGGTCGAAGCCAATCACCTGCGGCGCGTCGGCGACAAAATTGGAGAGCGCGTTGATGTCGTAATAGACGCGGGTGCCGTCGCGGTCATCCACCATGGACTCGATGCCGCCCACGTCGATGCCGGCCGCTTGGGCGATGCGCTCGCAGGCGGCGATGACCTCCGGCCCGGGATCGCTGGCCGACACGCGCAGGCCGCGGCGCACCGCCTCCACGGGGCAGGCGGCGTCGGCGGCATGCGCGAGCTCGGTGCCGTCGCGCGTCTGGCAGGCGTCGGCCGGGCACAGGTCGAAGGACCCGGCCTCGGGGAAGACGTCGATGGCGTAGAGGAAGCGCCCGCCGAGCGTCTCGACGCGCGTGATGTGCCCGTCCCGCGCGGGGACGAATTCCTGCACCAGCGCGACGCGGTCCCACCCGAGGTCGAGCGTTTCCGCGGCGACGGCGTCCGCGAGCGCCGCGGGCGAGTCGAAGCGCGTGATGCCCGCGCCGGAACCGCCGACGTTCGCCTTCACCACGACCGGGAAGCGCAGGCCGGCCGCCGCGGCGGGGGCATCAGCGGCGCGGTGGATGACGCGGGAGCGCGGCGCTGGAAAACCGAGGTGGGCGAGAAGCGTGAGCTGAAGCGCCTTCGAAACCTCGTGCCGGAAGGCCTCGGTGCCGTTCACCACGCGCACGCCGAGGCGCTCCCAATGTGCGAGCAAGTCGCGCGTGAAAAAAATCCCGCTGCCCATCCCGCGAAGATAGCCCGAAGGGCTCATGCGGTTGAACGCCAGCGCGAACGGCGCCGCTGGCTCCGTCGGGTCGAAGGAGAACGGCTCCCGGGCGTCGAGGCGCGCGAAAGGAACGCCGCGCCGCTCCAGCTCAGCCATGATCGGCCGAAACCAAAGTGGGTGCTCGTGGAGGATGGCGAGGCGCGGCGTCACGGGGCCAGGAAGGTGCGAGCCCACTCTCGCCCGTCAATTTTGCCAAACCGGCGCGGACACGGAAACCTCCTCGCGCGGCGCCCCGGGACGCGCTCCCGGTGACGCGTGGCGTCCCCCCTCATCTGTCTCGGCCAGCAGCCCTGCGGCTTCTTTCCGCGGCGCTTCCTGTGCGCCAAGATCACGGCCGCGCGCCGCCTGCGCGGCCAGCTCGGCGGCGGCGCGGAGATCGTGCTCTTCTTCCACGACTCCGATCACGACCCGCGCGAGACCACCACGATCCTGGCGGACCAGCGGACCGGCCGCGAGGCGAGGCTGAACTTCGCCTTCGCCAACGCCACGCAGAAGAAGTTCTCGCCCCTCCACGCCAAGCGCGTGCTCCCCGAGTGGCACGCCAACACCGCCCGCCAGCTCCCGCAATTCGCGCCGTCGGCCGCCGTGGAGGCGTTCCGGGAAACCCGCGCGGGCAACGTCGCCGATTTCTGCTTGGAGATGTATCGCCGCCTCGGCTGGCTGGAGGGTGTGCGCGTCGTCCGCTCCTCCGACCCGGAGGTGCGCCGGCGCGCGGCGCGGGTGGAGGACTGCTTCGTGGACGTGCCCCACGAGGGCGAATTGGTGCGCGCGCGCCGCCGTCCCGATGGCTCGCTCGCGCTGCACAAGGGCGGCGCCGAGTGGATCGAGCTGCCGCCGCAGGAAACCCGGCCGGAGCAGGTCTCGCCCACGCGCGACACGCGCTGGGCGTGGATGCGCTCGGTGATTCCCTGCACGCACTACGTCGCGGGCCGCGGCGAAATCCAATACCTCGATCCCGCCGCGGCACGGGAGGCCGAGATCGTCCCGCGTGACGAGGTGGCGGACGCGGACCGCGCGGAGCCCTGCCCCTGCGACCATGCCACCGCCTGAACCACCCCGCCTGCTGGTCGTCGGCGCGCATCCGGACGACTGGGAGTTCGGCTGCGGCGGCGTGGTGGCTGGCGAGCACGCGCGCGGCGCGGCGATCTCCGTGGTCCTGTGCTCCCGCGGGGAATCGGGCACGAGCGGCACGCCCGTCGAGCGCGAGCGCGAGGCGCGCGCCGCCGCGGCGCTGGTCGGGGCCGGCGTGGAGTTCCTGGATTTCGGCGGCGACGCCCGGATGGAAGCGCGCGCCGCGCACGCCCTGGCGCTTGCCCGATGCATTCGCGCCTTCCGGCCGGACATCCTCCTCGCGCCGACCACCACGCCGGACCAGCACCCGGACCACGCCGTGGTCGGCGGCCTCGCGCAATCCGCCGCGCGTCTCGCCCGCTATGGCGGGGTGCCGGAGCTGCGCGACCTGCCCCCGCACGCGGTCGGCCGCGTGCTCGCCTACGCCGTGACGCCGGGCGGCGAGCCCGCCGGCGCGGCGCGGCGCCTCGCGCTCCGAAGCCTGGCGCTCGCTGATGGAGAGCCACGCCACGCAGATGCGCATGCGCCGCTACCTCGATCTCCAGCTCGCCCGCGCCCGCGCGCTCGGCCTGGAGAGCGGCGTCGAGCATGCTCAGGCGCTCTTTCCCGCCGACCCGTGGCTCGTGGCCGACCTCGGCGAGCTGCCCCGCGCCGTGCGCCTTTTCTGAGCCCGCGTCCCTTTCCCCCTCCGTGGCTGATCCTTCCCGCCCGCTAAGAATCGGCATCGCCTGCTACCCGCTCATCGGCGGCAGCGGCATCCTCGCCACCGCGCTCGGGCAGGATCTCGCGCGCCGCGGGCACGAGGTGCACTTCTTTTCCTACGCGCGGCCGGTGCGGCTCGACCTCGCCGCGCCGCGCATTCACTTCCACGCGGTGGAGGTTTCCGAATACGCGCTTTTCCGCTACCCCGATTACACGCTTCCGCTGGCGGTGCGGATGGCCGAGGTCGCGCGCGAGCGAGGGCTCGACGTGTTCCACGTCCATTACGCGGTGCCACACGCCACCGCCGCCTGCATGGCCGCGGAAATGCTCGGCGCCGGCGCGCCGCAGATCGTCACGACGCTTCACGGCACGGACACCAACCTGCTCGGGCAAGACCCTTCCTACCGCCCCGCGATCGAGCACGCCCTCGCCCAGTCGGACGCCGTCACCGTGGTCTCGGAGAGCCTCCGCCGCGAGACGGAGGCCACCTTTCGGCTCACGCGTCCGGCCGAGGTCATCCCGAATTTCTTCGACCCCACGCCGCCCGCTCGCACGCGCGAGGCCGCGCGCCGCGCGCTGGCCGTCGAGCCGGGAGAATTTCTCGTCGCGCACCTTTCGAATCTGCGCCCCGGCAAGCGGATCGATCTGCTCCTGCGCGCCTTCGCCGCCGTTCCGGCGGAACGGCGCGCGCGCCTCCTCGTGCTGGCGGGCGCGCCCTTCGCGCCGTGGGAAAGCCTCGTGGACGAGTTGGGCCTGCGCGGCCGCGTGACGGTGCGGGAGAACGGCGCGGACGTGGCCGATTTCCTCCACGCCGCGGACGCCGGCCTCTACACGTCGGATAACGAGAGCTTCGGCCTGAGCATCCTGGAGACGCTTTTCTACGCGCGCCCCGTGGTGGCCTTCCGCGTGGGCGGCATCCCGGAGGTGGTGCGCGAGGGCGCGACGGGCTTCCTTCATCCCTTCGGCGACACCGCGGCGCTCGCCCGCTCGCTTGCCCGCCTCGCCGCGGAGCCAGACTTGGCCCGCGCGATGGGCGAGCGCGGCCGGCGCGACGTGACCGCGAGATTCACGGCCGACGAGATCGTGCCTCGCTATGAGGCGGTCTATCGCCGCGCGCTCGCCACGGCGGACGCCGAGCCGGACTGGATGGTATGAGCGAGGGTTGTAGAGGCGGCTCTGTCCGCGAATGCGGACGTGCCGCCTGTGACTTTTCCGTCGGGCGGCGGCCACGCCGGGAAGGAATCTTGGGGCGGCACGTCCGCATTCGCGGACAGAGCCCCCTCTACAACACGGGCCGCCCCCGTCTCACAGCTTCTTCTTTTCTGGCCCGTCCAGGCCGAGCTTGCGCAGCTTGGGCACCGACCACTGCAGCACGTAGGGATGGTTCGGATGCTTCTTCACGAAGTCCTGATGATACTCCTCCGCCAACCAGAACTTCTCGAACGGAACGATCTCGGTAGCGATGGGCTTCTTGTAGTCCTTTTGCGCCCGCTCTTTCGCGGCCAGCATGGTCTTCTTCATCGCCTCGTCGTTGTAGAACAGGATCGGGCGATATTGCCGGCCAAAGTCTGGCTTCACGCCGGTGCCATCGGTGGCGTCGTGCGACTTCCAGTAGATGTCGAGCAGCTTGTCGAGGCTGACGACGTCGGGGTCGAACGTGATCTGCACGCACTCGGCATGCCCGGTGCGGCCCGCGCCGACCTGCTCGTAGGTGGGGTTCTGCTCCTTGCCGCCCGCGTAGCCGGAAACCACGTCGGAGACGCCCTCGATCTTCTCGTAGATCTCTTCCACGCACCAGAAGCAGCCCGCGCCGAGGGTGAGCTTCACGGGCTCGGCGGCCGGGGCGGCCGGAAGGAAGACGAGCGCCGCGAGCGCGGCGGAGAGAAAGGCGGAAAGTTTCATCCACGCACGAATTCTCCCCGCTCGCCGCGCTGTCCACTGAATCCCGCGTCAATGCCCGGTGCCGCCGGCCGCCGCGGGGATTGACAAGCCCGGTTCGGGACGAAGCGTTGCCCTCATGGCGGCCGCGTCCTCTCCCTCGTCCCCCGCCGAATCCCCGCCTCCTGAGGAACGTCAGGCCTTCGAGCGGCGGATGGCCGCGATCGTGCAGTCCGCGGTGGTGGCCTGCTACATCGTGGACGCGCGGGGGATCATCGAGTTCGAGAACGAGACCGCCGGGCGCAGCTTCGACTATCAGCCGGGCGCGCGGACCGGCACGAGCGCCTCCGCCTACGTCCACCCGGAAGACCTGGATGAAGTGCGCGCGCTCTTCGAGGGGCTGCTCGCCCGCCCGGGCGGCAACGAGACCGCGGTGTTGCGGTGGATGCGCGACGGCACGCCCGGCAACTGGGGCTGGATGCACGCCGGGGCCACCAATCTGCTCCACGACCCGGCCGTGGGGGGCATCGTGGTGGTGGCCGTGAACGTGACGGAGCGATACGAGGCCGAGCGCGCGCTGCGCGCCTCCGAGCATCGCTTCCGCTCGCTGGTCCAGAACTCCTCGGATGCCTTCATCGTCGTGGATGCGGCGGGGGGCTTCGTTTACATCAGCGACAGCTCCCTGCGGGTGCTGGGGCGCCGGCACGAGCCGGGATGCCGCCGCAACCTGCTCGACTTCGTGCATCCGGACGACCAGGCCGAGGCCGCGCGCCAATTCTCCGTCGTGCTGGCGTCGAGCGCCGACGACCCGCCCGTCACCCACGATTGCCGGGTGGTGGACGCCGCCGGCCGGGTGCGCTGGGTGGAGGTTTCGGCGATCAACCGGCTCCACGACCCGAACGTCGGCGGCGTCGTCCTCAACGTGCGCGACATTACCGCGCGCCACGCGGCCGAGGCCAAGCTCGCCTCGGCGAGCCGCCGGCTCCAGACGCAGGTGGAGGTCCAGCGCATGCTCCTCACCGGCCCGGACGTGCGTGCGCAGCTTCCCGAGATCATGCGCCGGCTGCGCGAGGCGTCCGGCGTCCCGCGCGTGGTCTTCGCCGAGCGCACGCCGGACGGGGCGGACTTTTCCGTGATCGCCGAGCACTGCGCGCCCGGCGTTCCCTCCCGCCTCGGGCCGGATGGCGCGCCGGTCCGGGCGCGCACCTACCCGCCGGCGCTGGGTCCGCTGGGGGCCGGCAAGGTCATCGAGCTGCGTCGATCCACGGTGGAGCCGGGGATGGCCGAGAACATGGACGCGGTCGGCACGCGGGCCGCCATCCAGGCCCCGGTCCTCGTGCGTGGCGAGCTGCGCGGCCTGCTGCTCTACCAGCGCACGGACGTGGACGAGGGCTGGGACGACGCCGAGAAGGACCACCTTCGCTCGGTGGCCGGCGCCCTCGCGATGGCGCTGGAGCGGGAGGAATCCGAGCGCTCCGCCGCGGCCGAGCGGCTGTGGCGCGGCGTTATCCTGGAGTCCATGCTCGACGGCATGGCGGCCGCCGATGCCCAAGGACGCATCATGTTCGTCAACCCCGCCGCCGAGCGCATCCTCGGCCGGCCGGCCGCCAAGCTCATCGGGCGGCGCCTCGGCTCCTTCTTCGAGGTGCGCCCGCCCGCGCCAGGCGACCCGTCGCCGCCGCACCCCCTCGGGCCCGGGGCGGACGGTGTCAGCCTCGTGCTCCGCACCGGCGAGCCCATCCGGAGCATGCGCCACGTCTGGACGGTGCCCGAGGCCGGGGCAGCCTCCGTGCACGTGGCGTCCTCCACGCTACCGCTGCGCGACGCCGCGGGGAAGATCACCGGCGTGGTGCGGCTCTTCCGGGACCTCACGGAGGAGGACCGCCGGCAGTCCGAGATCATCCGCGCCGGGCGCATGGACGGCCTGGCGATGGTGGCCGCCGGCATCGCGCACGATTTCAACAACCTGCTCACCAGCCTCAACGGCAACGTCTCGCTCGCGCTGATGGACCTCGCGCAGGGCGACGCCAAGCGCGTGCTCACGCGCCTGAGCGAGGCCGAGGCGGCGGGGCGCCGCGCCCGGGAGCTCACGGGCCAGCTGCTCACCTTCACCAAGGGCGGTCTGCCCCTAAAGCGCGCGTCGGGCCTGGGCGAGATCCTGCGCGATTCCGTGACCTTCGCCCTGCACGGCTCCTCGGTTCGCCACGAGCTGGACCTGGATCCCGCCCTGCCCGAGCTGGAGGCCGATCCCGCCCAGCTCCATCGCGTCCTTCACAACCTTGCCCTGAACGCCGCGGAGGCCATGCCCGTCGGCGGTCGCCTGCGGGTGAGCGCCCGGCCGGCCCGGCCGGACGAGGCTGATCCGGCGGACCATCTCGTGGCGATCGTCTTCGAGGACGACGGCCCCGGCATCCCGCCCGAGGTGCTGCCGCGCGTCTTCGAGCCATTCTTCTCCACCAAGCCCGCCGGCAGCGGCCTTGGCCTGGCCGCCGCGCACGCCATCGTGCGCAACCACCGCGGCCGGCTGGAATGCGAGTCGCCGGCGAGCGGCGGCGCCGTGTTTCGAA
>CALMOL010000522.1:0-1607 GCA_937871685.1 uncultured Verrucomicrobiota bacterium | reverse complement strand
ATTCTCTGGCCGGCCGCCGCCTGCGCCGAGGCGCCAGGAGCAGGACCAGCGTCTGCCGCCCCCTCCCCGGCGCGGACGCCCCGCCGCGTGCTGGTGGTGGACGACGACCCCACCGTTCGCCTCATCGCGCGACGCATGCTCGGCATTCTTGGCCACGACGCCGAGGAGGCGGCCGACGCCGCCGCGGGCCTCGCCCGGCTACAGGCCGCGCGCTCGGAGGGCCGCCGCTTCGACCTCGCGCTGCTCGACCTCACGATCCCCGGCGGCCCGGGTGGGCTCGCCATCGTGCAGGAGGCGCGAGCGGCGGATCCCGACCTGCGGTGCATCGTGAGTTCCGGCTACATCGTGGACGACATCCGCGCCGAGTATCTTTCGCTCGGCTTCTCGGCCATCCTCGCCAAGCCTTACCAGATGATTGAGTTGGAGGCTGCGATCACCGAGGCGCTCGGCTCCGAGGCGGCGGCGCTGCCCGCCTAGAGCGTTTTCGACCCAAGGGGTCGCATCCGCCCAAGGTCTGGCGGCCCCCGCAAGGTCGGCCGAAGGCCTTGGAGGGCGGTGGCAAGCGTCAGCGCGACACCGCCCTCCAAAACGCCGGCGCCTCTCCGCAAGCCATCGCCCGCGGGTGCGACAACGCGGATCGAAAACGCTCTAATACCAAGCGCGACCAGAACGACAGGATCGGTCAGCGCTCGTTGTAGGAGCGGCACGTTTGCTGCGCGCGCAGAGCCGACTCGGCAACGCGTCTCACCTCTGTGAGGGGGATGAACTCCTTCCCCCTGTCGGACGAAAACCGTCCGGTGAGCGGATGAATTTCATCCCCTCGCGGATGGGGTCAGCCAACCGAAAACCCTCTCTTCTCTTGAAATCAGATGCTCGGGGGGGGACTCGAACCCCCATGCCTTGCGGCATGCGCCCCTCAAACGCACGTGTCTGCCATTTCACCACCCGAGCAGGGAGTCGGGACCTTAGCGGGGCGCGAACGAGGCGCAAGGAGATGTTGCCGGTCCACGCCCGTTGTCGCGCGCTTGGCTTGCCGCGGAGCCGGGGGGCGATACCCTCCGCGCCGCGTGTCGCCGTTTCCCACCATTTCCGTCCCGCCCGCGCCGTCGCGCTGGGTAAAGGCGGATTTCCACTTTCACACGGCCGAGGATCCGAGCGACCCGGTGGACTTCTCCGCCGCCGACGCGGTGGAGATGGCGCTGGCGGGAGGCTTCGGCGCGCTCGCGATCACGCTGCACGGGCGACGATTCTGGGACGAAGCGCTCGCCGCCCGCGCCGCGGCGGGCGGCATCCAGCTGATCCCCGGCGCGGAGCTTCGCCTGGAGGGCGCGGACGTGGTGGTGCTCGGGCTATCCGCCGCCGAGGCGACCGCCACCCGCAGCTTCGCCGACCTCGCGCGGCTGCGCGCCCGGCGCGGGCCGGAAATCTTCTGCCTCGCGCCGCACCCCTTCTTCCTCATCGGCGCGTCCATGGGCGGCCGGCGCCTCCGGGCGCACGCGGAGCTTCTTGACGCGGTGGAGTGGTGCCACTTCCACACGCGCGGCCTCGGCTGGCTGGACCGCAACCGCCCCGCCCGCCGCGCCGCCGCCCGCCTCGGAAAGCCGTTC
>CALMOL010000521.1:2751-14596 GCA_937871685.1 uncultured Verrucomicrobiota bacterium | reverse complement strand
ACGCTTGCCACCGCCCTCCAAAACGCCGCGGGCCATCCGCCAGCCGCCGCCCGCGAGCGCGACAAGTCGGATCGAAAACGCGCTGACGAGCGAGCCGCCGCTCGGCTTTCTTGCAAGTCGGCCCGCCGGTCCTCGGGACGATCCGGGGGTCTTGGCGAAGGACCTTTTGGGTCCTGCGAAAGACCAAGTTGGTCCTCCGGAGGACCGCGCCGGTCTTCCCGAGGACCAAATTCGTCCTCCGGAGGATGAATTTCGTCTTCCGGAAGACCTTCCGGGTCTTCCGGAGAACCAAAACGGTCCTCCGAAGGACCAGTTTCGTCCTCCGGAGGACCGCGATGGTCCTCCGCAGGACCGGCGCCATCATGCGGAAGACCCAATTCGTCCTCCAGAAGACGAATTGGGTCTTCCGCAGGACCGAAACCGTCCTCGCAAAGCCGACTTCAGGCCTTCTCTCAGAAGGACCGGCCCAATTCACGGCAAAAAGGGCTCGGACGGGCCGCGGCGAGACGGGGCTTGGCCGGTTTCGGGCCAGGCGTGCGAAATCAAAATGCAAGCTCGACCCTGCCTCGGGAGCGCCCGCCTTCCGGCCGGCCGGGTGCGGAAGCCCCGCGGCGAAACTTTCACGCCAGCACGGTCAGGTCTTGGAGCATCCAGCGGCGGGTGGACAGGCTCATGCGGTGCTCGGGCTCGACTTGGCCATCGCGGCGCAGGTGACAGCGCACGGGCGGCGTGTCGGCCGACCAGGCATCGTGCGGCGGATAGAGCACGGGCGTGAAATGCACCGCGCCCGGCTCCATCGGGCCGCTCTCGCGCGCCTCGATCAGCAGGTCGGCCTCGTCCTCGGAGAGGGCGGCTTCGAGGTCGATGCGGTTGAGGTGGCCGCCCTCGTAGGCGCGCGTGGAAAGGTCGTCGTAAAAATACGACAGGCGCGCCGGCTCCTCGGACGAGAAGATGTGCAGCTCCAGCTCGCGGAAGGACACGCGCGAGTTGTTCACCGGGCCGGCGTAGTAGGGCAGCGCGGAGCCGTCGCGCGCGAAGAGCGGGCACTCGTCCAGGCTTACGGCGACCTGGATCGTCCGGCCGCCCTCCTCCCAGCGGGCGTGCGCGAGGTCAAACCACCGGCCGGGCGGGAGAATCACGGAGCGGTGCTGGCAGCTGCGGCCGTTCACGAGCACCGGCGGGCGCTCCTCGCGCGACCAGAGCATCGGCGCGGCGAGCAGCGAGTCGCCCACCATGAACTGGTCGTCCACGTCGCGCAGCGCGGCGTCGGGCCACTCGTAGCACATCGGGCGCAGCACGGGATCGCCCTCCAGCCAGTGGCGGACGAAGAGCTGGTAGAGGTAGGGCAGCAGGCGGTAGCGCGCGCGGATGGCGCCGCGGATGCGCTCCAGGGTGGGCGCGCCGAAGGCCCATGGCTCCTGCGGGCGCGCGGTGGTCTCGCAGTGGTTGCGGAAGAAGGGAAAGAGGAAGCAGGCCTGCGTCCAGCGCGTGAGCAGCTCGGCGTCGCAATGGCCGCCGAAGCCGCCCACGTCCGGGCCGCAAAAAGCCATGCCGGAGAGGCCCAGGTTCAGGCATTGCGGCACGCACATGCGCAGGTGCGGCCAGTTGGAATGGTTGTCGCCGGTCCACACCGCGGCGTGCCGCTGGGTGCCGGTGAAGGCGGAGCGCGTGAGCAGAAAGAAGCGGCGCAGCACGTCGTTTTGCTCGAAGGCGGCGCGCGAGGCCAGGGCCATGAGGTGGCCGTATTGGTTGTGCCAGCGCGCGTGCGGCAGGCGGCCGTGGTCCCAGCGCATCTCCTCGGGCGTGGAGTCGCCGGTGGAGGGGTCGTTCATGTCCAGCCAGGCGCCGTCGAGGCCGGAGTCGCGCAGGAAGGCCGCCAGCCGCGTGGCCCACCAGCGGCGCGTCGCGTCCAGCGTGAAGTCGGGGAACACGGCATCGCCCGGCCACACGCGGCCCACGTAGTCGCGCCCGCTCTTGGCGCGGCAGAAGACCTCGGCGGCGGCGCCCTCGTCATACACGTCCCAGCCGGGCTCGCGCTTCACGCCGGGATTGACGATGGCCACGGTGCGGATGGCGGCGGCGTTCAGCTCGGCGGTGAGCGCGGCGGGGTTGGGGAAGGTCTTCGGGTCCCACGTCATCGTGCGGAAGCCGCGGGTGTGGTCGATGTCGAACCACAGCGCGGAGACCGGCACGTCGTGGCGCTTGAAGTCGGCCGCCAGCGCGCGGAACTCGGCCTCGGTGCGATAGCCCCAGCGGCACTGGTGATAGCCCAGCGCCCACGGCGGCGGCACGGGCGCGCGGCCGCTCAGCGCGGTGAATTGCCGCACCACCTCGTGCAGGCCGGGGCCGGGCAGCACGTGAAGCGGCAGGGGACCGTCGGGCGCCACCACGGAGAGGATGCCCGGCTCGCCCTGGCCGAGGTCCACGTTCAATCGCTCCCCGGAATCGAAGTAGAGGCCGCAGTGCCGGCCGTCGCCGAAGCGCAGGATCACGAGCGGCACCGAGACGTAGCAGGGATCGTAGTCGGTGCGCGCGCCGGCGAGCGGGTTGACGCCGAGCACGTCGATGGTGAGGAAGTCCGCGCGGGTGCCGAGCTTGTTGAGCCGGCCAGTCCTTTCGCCCAGGCCGTAGGCGGCCACGGCGTGGGGAAGGGCGAGGCGCACGATGGTCTGCGGGCCGTTCTGGCCGAGGCCGGTGCCGTCGCCCGGCGGCGCGAGCTCCAGCCCGGAGCGCAGCGTGAGGCGCAGGCCGGCCGGCGACACGTCGGCCGTGATCCCCGCGCGCTCGGCGACGAAAGCGTAGTGGTCCGGCGCAAGCTGCTGCGGCTCAAGCAAGGTGCCGGAACGCGCCTCGGGCAGGAGGCCGTCGGAGTGCGGCGCCAAGTCGGTGGCGGAGCGATTCTCGATGAGCAGGCGCAGGCCGGGCGCGGGCTGGACCAGTTCCTCCGCGCCCACGCGCAGCCGGCCGGTGCCGGCCTGGATCTCGACGCCGCGCCGCGACTCGTCACCGGTCGGCGTGATGAGGCGGCCGTAGGCGAAGTTGAGCGGATGCGGGCGCTGGCCGAAGAACATGGTCGCGGCGAACTCGAAACAAGCCGGCGGGCGGGACAAGCGCGAAAGCGGCGAATGACCGGCAGTGGTTGCCGGCCAGGTGAGGGCGGGCTTAGCATGTCACCGTGAAAATCGGCGACGACTACGAGGCCAAGCCTCTTCTCCCATGAAAGCGTGGCTTGTCCTTGCGCTGCTCCTGCCGGCGCTCTTCCCCGCCAACGCCACGGAACATCCCGCGCCGAAGGAGGGCGATTTCATCCTGCGCGACTTCCGCTTCCAGTCCGGCGGGACGCTGCCCGAGCTGCGCGTCCATTACCGCACGCTCGGCACGCTGCGGCGCGACGCCCGGGGCCGCGCCACGAACGCCGTGCTCATCACCCACGGCACCACCGGCGCGGGCACGCAGTTCCTCGGCGCCGGCTTCGCGGGCGAGCTTTTCGGCGCGGGGCAGCCGCTGGACGCCACGCGATACTTCATCGTGCTGCCCGACGGCATCGGCCACGGCCAGTCGTCCAAGCCGAGCGATGGCCTGCACGCCAGGTTCCCGCGCTACGGCTACCGCGACATGGTCGAGGCCCAGCGCCGCCTCCTCGTGGACGGCCTCGGCGCAGACCACGCGCGCCTCGTGATGGGCACCTCGATGGGCGGGATGCACGCGTGGCTGTGGGGCCAGCTCCATCCCGAGTTCATGGACGCCCTGTTGCCTCTGGCGAGCCTGCCCACGCAGATCGCCGGCCGCAACCGCGCGTGGCGGCGCCTGGTCATCGACGCCATCCGCCTCGATCCCGCTTGGCAGGGCGGCGACTACGCCGCGCAGCCGCCTTCGCAGCGCACCGCCCTGGAGATGCTCTGGCTGATGAGTTCCAATGCCCTCCTGCGCCAGCGCGACGCCCCCACCCTCGCGCGCACCGATGCGGCGCTCGACGCCTTCGTGGCCGAGCGAGCAAAGACCATGGACACCAACGACATGCTCTACGCCCTGGAGGCCTCGCACGACTACGATCCCGGCCCCGGGCTGGGGAAGATCCGCGCCCCGCTCGTGGCGATCAACTTCGCCGACGACCTCATCAACCCGCCCGAGCTGGGCATCCTCGAGCGCGAGACCGCGCGCGTTCCCCGCGGCCGCGCCGTGACGTATCCTGCCGGCGAGCAGCTCCGCGGCCACGGCACGCACACGCTGGCCGCGGTGTGGAAGGAGGAGCTGGTGACGCTCCTACGCGAAAGCGAGCCGAAGCCGTGATCCACTGCTAAGCGGGGAAACTCAGCCCACGCGCAGCAGGAGCTTCCCGGTGGTGGCACGGCCTTCGAGGTCGCGCTGCGCCTGGGCCACGTCGGCGAGGTCGTAGGTGTGCCCGATGCGCAGGGCCAGCGAGCCGTCGGCCACCCAGCGCAGCACGTCGCCGGCGCGCCACGTCAATTCCTCGCGGGTGTGGACGTGATGGTGAAGGCTCGGCCGCGTGACGAAGAGCGCCGCGCGCTGCAACGCCGCGATCTCCACCGCTGGCACCGGGCCGCTCGATTGGCCGAAAAGCACCATCATTCCTCGCGCCCGCAGGCACAGGAGGCCCTTCTCGAAGGTCGTCGCGCCCACGGAATCATACACCGCGTGGACGCCGAGGCCCTTCGTGATGCGGCGAGTTTCCTCATCGAAGTCCTGCTCGGTGTAGAGCACCACGTCGGTGGCGCCGGCCTCGCGCGCCAGCTTGGCCTTCTCGGGCGTGGACACCGTGCCGATGATGGTGGCCGCGCCCAGCCGGCGCGCCATCTGGCAAACCAGCAAGCCGGTGCCGCCCGCCGCGGCGTGGATGAGCACATCATCGTTCGGGCGGATCGGATAGGTGGTGTGCGTGAGATAATGCGCCGTCATCCCCTGGAGCATCGCGGCCGCGGCCTGCTCGAGGGAGATGCCCTCCGGCACCGGCACCAACCTGGCGGTCGGCACCGCGGCGTATTCGGCGAAGCTTCCGCGCACGCCCGACCACGCCACCGGCTGGCCCACGGCGAGATCGGTCACGCCCTCGCCCAGCGCGGCCACCTCGCCCGCGCCTTCCATGCCCGGCACGTAGGGCGTCTCGCCGGGATAGAGGCCGCTGCGCTGGTAGTTGTCGATGAAGTTCACGCCGGCGAAGCGCACGCGCACGAGCGCCTCGCCCGGCTTGGGGGCCAGCGTCGGCACGGTGGCGATGGAGTTGACCTCCGGCCCGCCGTGGGCGGTGACTTGGACGGCGCGCGAATGCTCGGGAATGCTCATGCTCCCACCCTCGCGCGGCGGGGCGCGCAAGCAACGCTCGTCCTTCCTGGAATCTGCGGCTCAGACGGGTCTTTGGAATGCCACCACGGGAGCGGTTCGGCCCGGCCCGGAGGGGCGGAGGAGGTAGCCGGCGGCGCCAGCCAACGGCTCCAGACGGGAGGACCCGGGCCGCCGTCGGGCGCACCCTGTCGGCCCCAGGCGCGCCCCACGCGCCGCCGGGGGCCGCCCGCCGCCGAAAAAATCCAGCCTTTGCCGTGGCCTATTCCGACTCCGGCACGGCTGTCGCCTCGGTGCCGCGCAGGGCGGGAGCGGCGGCGCGGCGCAGCTCGGCCTGGGCGAGTTGATGCTCCAGGAAGCGCGTCACGCCGGTAGCCACGGACCTCTCGAAGAGGGAGCGCGCGCCGGCCGTGTCGCCCGTGGCGAGGCGCTTGGCCCCAGCGTAGTAGAAGGCCTCGCACTCCTGGCCAACCACGGCGCCGGCTCGGTCGCCCTCGGTGGTGGCGGCGGCGGCAATGAACTGCTCCTCGGAAGTTTCCTCCAGCAGGAAGGCGATGATGCGGCCGGGCCAGTCGGCGCGGTCCGGCGGAGTGCGGCGGGAGGCGTAGCGGGACAATTCTGCGTCGGCGGCAGCGGGATCGGCGGAGCGGGCCTGCGCCAGCCAGATGAGCGTGCGCATGGCGTCCTCGTCGCGCGGCTGCTCCTGCGCGTGGCGGTGCAGGTCGGGCACCGCCGCGGCCCATTCCCCGCGCCGCAGGAGCACCACGCCGCGGAAGCGGTGGGCCTCGGGCGTCGTGGGGCGGAGGATGATGGCTTGGTTGATGTCACCGAGCGCGCCGTCGAGGTCGTCCATCCACCAGCACACCCACGCGCGGCGATAGCGGTGCTCGGCCCCGCCGGGCTCGCGCTCGATGGCGGCGTCGAGGTCGGCGCGGGCGCCGGGAAGATCGCCGCGGCTCACGCGGAGCTGGGCGCGGCCGGCGTGGGCGCTGGCGCGCGGGGACGGCAGCGCGAGGAGGCGGTCGAAGGTGGCCTCGGCGGCGGAATTCTCGCCCGCGCGCGCCTGGACGGTGGCCAGCGTGGCGAGCGCATCGGCGTCGCGTGCGTTGCCTCTCAGAGCCGCTTCGGCGTCGGCGCGCGCGCCGGGGACGTCGCCCTCCCGCAGGCGCAAGGTGGCGCGCAGGCTGCGCGCGGGACCGTTGTCCGGCTCAAGGCGCAGGCACACGTCGAGGTCCTCGACCGCCCTCCCGACCTGGCCGCCCGCCGCGCGCTGGCGGGCGCGCTCCAGCCGGAAGGCAGGCCGGGCGGGGTCACGCTCGATGGCGCGGTTGAGCCGATCCATCTCGGAGGGCACCAGCGGCACGCGGGTCGGGCCCAACTGCAGCTGCGCGGGCGCGCCGACGGCCGCGCCCAGGCACGCGACGAGGATCAAGAACCAACGCGGGATGGCAAAACGCATGAACAACAACGACGGCCGACCATCGGCGCATCGGCCGCGCGGGCAACGCCTCGTCCTTGCTCCGGCGCGTCATCGCGCAGGATCGGCGGCCGGGTGGCGCTCGACGCCGCGCGCCCCCGCTGCTCCGGTGGCGCATGCTTTCGCGCCTCGTCCTCCTCGCCGCGCTCGCCTTGCCCGCTGCCGCCCCCGCGGCGGAGGACCCGGCGGCGCTCCAGTGGTTCCGCGACCTCGCCGAGACGCGCAATTACTCGCTCGGCCACCCGGTCTCGCCCCGGCTCACGCCGGATGGCGCGCACGTCGTTTTCCTGCGCGGCAACTCCGGGCGCGACCCGGTGCTGCGCCTCTATGAGATGAGCGTGGCCGACGGGAAGTTGCGCGAGTTGCTCACGCCGGAGCAAATCCTCGCCTCGGCGGAGGAAAAGCTCTCGCCGGAGGAGAAGTCCCGCCGCGAGCGGCAGCGACAATCGCTGCGGGGCTTCACGGCCTTCGAACTGACCAAGGACGGGGCGCGTGCGCTCGTTTCACTCGGCGGGAAGCTCTACGTGGTGGCACGCGCGGATGGAAAATTCGCCGAGCTTCCTGGCGCGGGTTGGATCGCGCCGCAGCTTTCGCCGGACGGGAAATTCGTGGGCGCGGTGCGAGGCAACGAACTCTACGTGATCGACCTCGAGACCAAGGCGGAAAAGCAGCTCACCAACGGCGCGAACGACGTGATCCACCATGGCGTGGCCGAGTTCGTGGCGCAGGAAGAGATGCACCGCTTCGACGGGTTCTGGTGGTCGCCGGGGTCCGATTCCCTGACCTACCAGGAGACCGACCACACCGGCGTCGAGGTCCGCTGGATCGCCGATCCGCTGCATCCCGAGGCGGCGCCGCTCAAGCAGTTCTACCCGCGCCCCGGCACGCCGAACGCGACCGTCCGCCTCGGCGTGATCGCGCGGAGCGGCGGCGAGACCTGTTGGATCGAATGGGACCGCGAAAAGTTCCCGTATCTCGCCCGCGTGGAATGGAAGGAGGCGAAGGCGCCGCTGACGATCTACGTGCTCGACCGCGTGCAGCAGACCGGCCTGCTGCTTGCCGCTGATCCCGCGACGGGCAAGACGCGCGAACTGCTGCGCGAGACGGACGCGGCGTGGCTCAATCTTGAGCGGACGACCAAACCGACATGGATCGCCGAGGGCTCCGGCTTCCTTTGGCCGACGGAGCGCGACGGGGCTTGGCGGCTCGCGCGGCACGACCGCGATGGCAAGTTCCAGGACTGGGTCACCCCGCGCGAGTTTGGCCTGAGCACGCTCGCCGGCACGGACGAACGCCGCGGCCTGCTCTGGCTTACCGGCGGCGCGGACCCGCGCGAAACGCAGGTCCACACGCTGCGCTTTGCCGGCAAGCCCGGCGCCGACGCCCCGGCCCGCGTGACCACCGACCGCGGCCTGCACGAGGCCGTTCCCGGCGGCAAGGACTCAAACGGCCGGTGGCTCCACCGCTTCGATCTGCTCGACGGCCGCGTCGGCTGGGAAGTGTGCGACGCGGACGGCAAGACCGTCCGCGGCCTCCCGAGCGTGGCCGAAACACCGCGCGCCATCCCGAAGGTCGAGCTGCTCCGCGTGCGCGGCGAGAGTGGCCGCGAATACGATGCCTCCATCGTCCGCCCGCGCGACTTCCAGGCCGGCCGCAAATATCCGGTGATCCTCGACGTTTACGCCGGCCCCGGCCACAAGCAGGTCCAGGCGCGGCTGCGGAATTTCTTCCCCGCGCAATGGTATGCGGATCACGGCTATGTCGTCGTCTCCTTCGACGGCCGCGGCACGCCCGGCCACGGGCGCGACTGGGAGCGCGCCATCCGCGGCAATTTCATCGACGTGGCGCTTGGCGACCAAGTGGATGCCCTGCGCGGCCTTGCCCGGCAAACGCTCGAGATGGACATGACCCGCGTGGCCACGACCGGCTGGTCTTTCGGCGGCTACTTCTCCGCGATGGCCACGATCCGGCGGCCGGACGTCTTCGCCTGCGGCGTGGCCGGCGCGCCGGTGGTCACGTGGGAAAACTACGACACCACCTACACCGAGCGCTACCTCGGCCTGCCGCAGGATCAGCCCGAGGCCTATCGCGTGAGCAGCGTGCTCACCTACGCCGACCAGCTCTCGCGCCCGCTGCTGCTGGTCCACGGCGCCACGGACGACAACGTGTATTTCCAGCACTCCGTGCAGCTCGCCGACGCGCTCTACCGCGCCGGCAAGCCCTTCGAGTTCCTGCCCTTGCTCGGCACTCACATGGTCAGCGACCCGCTCACCCGCCTGCGCCGCGACGGCCGCGTGCTGGAGTTCTTCGAGCGCCATCTGAAGGCACCGGCCGTCCCGCCGCCAAAGTAGGTAAAGATGCGAACTCGCGTGGAAGGAGATAAGGACTTGCGGGACCGGCCGCATGGCCAGGCGCGCTGACGACCGGCGCACGGCCAGAAAGCTCGCGCGCGTCGCACCCCTCGATTGCTACCCGTTTTCGCCACCCGCCTTGGCAGGAGCTCGCGGCGGCGCTACGGGTGCGCGTCCTTCCTGCCATGCGCCTTCGGATGCCCCTGCTTGTCGCGCTCGCGATGGCGTTGCGGGCATCGGCCGCGCCGCACCCCGAGGCGGGCCTGCCCTTTCTCGACACCTGGGAGCCGCGCGAATACGGCGGGCACACGCAGGTGTGGAGCGCCGCGGAGGACCGCGCCGGCGTGATGCACTTCGGCAACCTCGCCCGCGTGCTTTCCTTCGACGGCGCCCGCTGGGGCCACATCGACGTGCCGGGCGGCTCGTGGGTGCGGGCGCTCGCGGTGGACGCGCAGGACACGCTCTGGATCGGCGGCGAAAACGAGCTGGGCTTCGCCGTCGCGGACGCCACCGGCCGGCGCGCCTTCACCTCGCTGCGGGGCAAGCTGCCTGCCGCCGCGCGCGAGTTCGGCGAGCTGTGGCGCGTGCTCCTCACCCCGCGCGGGCCGCTGTTCCAATCGAACACCTGGCTGCTGCGCTGGGACGGCCAGGAGTTCGCCGCGCTCCCGCTGCCCGCGCCCGCCGGCGGCTGGCAGAGCGCGCTGGCCGGCGACACCATCTGGATCACGCACCCCAAGCACGGCTGGGCCACGCTCTCGGACGATGGCGCCAAGCTCGCGCTCACGCCGCAGGAGCGACCGGAAGCCTTCGCCGGCGCCACGCTGGCCTTCGCCGTGCCGGGCGCGCGGGAGAGCGAGTGGATCCTCGGCACCGCCCGCGCCGGCCTCGCGCGCTGGGACGGGAAGACCATCGCACCTTTCCCAACACCCGCGGACGCGCGGCTCAAGGAGTCACGCGCCTACCGCGCCTGCGCGCTGCCTGGCGGTCGCTTCGCCGTCACCACGCTGCAAGGCGGCGCCTTCCTCTTCGACACGACCGGCGCGCTGATCGCCCACCTCAACGAGAGCAGCGGTCTCCCGGACAACACCGTGATCAACGCCGCGCCCGACTCGCGCGGCGGCCTGTGGCTTTGCCTGGAGCGCGGCCTCGCGCGGGTGGACACGCGCCCGTGGCTCACCTGGTTCGGGGTGGCCGCCGGCGTGCCCCGCGCGCAGCTCGCCGTGCGACGCTTTGGTGGCGATCTCTACGTCGCCGCCAGCGCCGCCGGCCTGCTCCGCCTCGCGCCCGGCGGGAACGAGGGAAATCCCGCGCGCCTCGAGCCGGCGCCGGGGCTGCGCGAATACCTCCTCGCCTTGGAAGACGCGGGCCGCGAGATGATCGGCCTCGCCACGCGCGGGTTTTTCGCGTGGCGCCCCGGCGGCGGCGACGCCACCCTGCTGCCCGGCGACCTGCTCAATGCGCAAGGCTTCTCGCCCTCCGCCCGGCAGCCGGGCCGTTGGCTCGCGCTCGCGGCCGGGGAAATCCACGCGTTCCGGCGCGAAGGCGAGCAGTGGATCCACGAGGGACATGTCCCCGGCCTCGACAACGTGCGCTCGCTTTTCGAAGACCCAGACGGCGCGTGGTGGTTCGGGCTTTCGGAAGACGGCGTGGCGCGCGCCACCTTTCCCCAGCCCACCGCCAGCGGGCCGGGCGCGCCGGTCATCACTCGCCTCGGACGCGCGCAGGGCCTGCCCGCCGGGCACGGCTGGACGCGCGTGATGCTCGTCGGCGGCCGCCTGCTCATGACCTGCGAGCGCGGCCTGTTCCGCTTCGACGCGGCCACCAACCGCTTCACGCCGACGGACGAGTTCGGCGCGCGCTTCGCCGACGGCACCGCGACCGCGCGCACGATGGCGGAGGACCCGCGCGGCGGCGTGTGGCTGGCCGCGCGCCCCGCAGGGCAGGCGGAGCTCGTCACCTCCATCGACATCGGCCTGGCCGACGCGCGCGGCTGGCATCCGCTGCGCCTGCCGCAACTCGCGCGGCTCGACGACGTCGCCGACCTCCGCCTCGACGGCGACACGCTGTGGATCGGCGGCCACGGCGGCCTCATCCGCGTGGACGTGGCCCAATGGCGCGCCGCGCCGCCCGAGCCGCCACCCCAGGTCGCGCTCGGCGAAGTCACCGCGGGCGACGGCGCGCGCCTGCCCCTCGTCGGCGGCTGGGAATTGCCGTGGGCGCGGCGCTCCCTGCGCGTGCGCTTCGCAGCCCCGGCGCTGGCGCGCGATCCGAATGCCTTCTACGAGACCACCTTGCTCGGCGCCGGCTCGCCGGTGCAATTGGCCGACGCCTCCCCCGAGCGAAGCTTCGCCGCGCTCGGCGCGGGCGGTTACCGACTGCAAGTTCGCGCCCGCGGCAGCGACGGCCGCTGGAGCGAGCCGGTCGCGCTGGCGTTCGTGGTCTTGCCGCCGTGGTGGCTCAGCAGGTGGGCGGTGAGCGGATACCTCGCCGGCGCCGGCTTGGTGATCGCCAGCGGCGTGCGCCGGCGCCCCCGCGCGCTGGAGCGCCGGGGCGCGCGCCGGGCGGCCCCCGGGGGCGCGCGGCCCGGGGGACGGGGTCGGCCAGGAGCATCAGGGCGCCGTGGACGTGGGCGTCTATGAAGCCGGGGGTGACGAAGAGATTGGCGACGTCGAGGACGGTCGGCGCCGCCGCGGCGCTTAGGTTGCCGACGGCCGAGACG